>JBAXFC010000681.1:0-1508 GCA_037140135.1 Chloroflexota bacterium | reverse complement strand
CCGCCCGCAGCCACGACCGCGCCCACGTCGCGTGCGGTGGCCCTGGCCCGCGGCAACCGCGCATCGCGCGACCTCAGTGGCTGGCGACCGAGCCTCTACCGTGGCAAGTGGTTCCGCTCAGAGGTCGAGTCGATCCGCAGGTGCATCATGGATCGGGAGAGCAACTTCAGCTACACCGCGGTGGGTGCTGGTACCTACTTCGGTGCGTACCAGATGAACCGCGGCCTGGCGGTCGGAGCGACGCGCACCATGGAGGCGGAGGTCCGCAAGGAGATGGGCGCCGAGGGCGTCAAGATCCTCCGGGCTTTGCGCCAGACCTCCCCGAACCACTGGAACCGCTACTGGCAGGATCGCGCCTTCTACACGATCTGGCGCAACGGTGCCGGCATGGGCAACTGGCGCGGCGGCGGCCTGAACTGCTTCTGATATGTAGTGCCTGTTTGTCAAGTGGTCGTGGTGAAGCGGGCTCCCGATGGATTCGGGAGCCCGCTTCGTCGTTGCCGGCTGGCGGGTGTGGCGTGTCAGCGTGTCGTGGTCGACGCGCGGTCAGACTGATATGCGCGGGTTGGTTACCGCAGGACGGACTGTTCGGCTGGAACGTGACCGCTGTCTAGTGTCGAGCGTCGCCGTTGCCGGCTGCTCATAGAAGCCCCGCGGATTCGTTCCTCGCGCTGCGACGCGCCATGCCCGCCGGCCGGACGTTGAGGGCGTCAGGTGTCCATGACGGCCAGGGACCAGCACCATCCGGCGAGTTCGCGGGCGATGGCGACGTTCGCGATGACGGGCCGCTTCCTGCGTTCGGTGAACGTGATCCAACGATGGTGCAGGCGGTGGTTGCCCTCGTGCCCGCGGGCGCGCGCGGCGGCGGGGGCGAGATCCCAGCGGGCCCGCATCACCTTGCCGGGGGTGCCGTAAGTCTTGCGGTGGTGCCAGGCGGCCTCGACCAGGAGCCGGCGGGCGTGGGTGTTGCCGGTCTTGGTGATCGACCCCTGCGACCGGGACTGCCCGGAGCTGGACTCGGTGGGGACCAGTCCGAGGTAGGCGCCGATCGTGTTGCCGGTGAACCGGTGCCAGTCACCGATCTCCGATGCCAGGGCGAACCCGGTCAGGGTGGAGATCCCGCGCAGGCAGCCCAGGCGGATCACGACGTCAGTGAAGACACTGTTCATCGCCATCTGCCCGATCGCGGCATCGAGGCGATCCCGCCGGTCAGTGGTCAGCAGCACCGCCTCGAACGCGGCGTCGAACGCCATCCGCGTGCCCGCCTGGTCGAAGGACTGCCGCCGCAACCAGAGCCCGTGCTCCCGGGTCCACGCATGGCCACCGGAATAGACGATGCCCTGGCGCAGCAGCAGCTTGCTCAGCCGGTGCCGAGCGCGCATCAGGTCACCGCGGCAGTCCTCACGGCAGCGCACCAGATCCCGAGCCGATTCCTGCTCCACGTCCGGGACGCTGACCTCGACGATCTCCCCGAGCTTCAGCAGCCGGGCCAGATGCCGGGCGTCCTT
>JBAXFC010000680.1:0-1542 GCA_037140135.1 Chloroflexota bacterium | reverse complement strand
AGCATTCGACTGTTAATCGAAGGGTTTCTGGTTCGAGTCCAGATGGGGGAGCAAGGGCCTCAACACCGCAGGGTGTTGGGGCCTGACTGCTCTCCCGCGGACGGACCGACGCAGCGCCTTCCTGACCGCTCATCTCACCGCTCGCCTGACTGGATTCGGGGCGATCTGCTGCATCTGCGGGGGTGTCGTGGTGGCGCGCGGGAATGCCCGGTCATTTAACCTCGCTGCCCGGTCATGACTGCCTTTTGTCCACGAACCCCCCAATTGAGGGATCGGCATACCCATGGGGTAGCCCATATGGTCCGGGGGACGCTTAACCGGGATTTTGCCTTCGCTTGATGAGGGTTCGGGGAATCCACGGGGGAGTCAGAGCACCAGGGGCCGATTGCGGTTCCATCGGACCAAGGGTCCGGGGGGACCTAGGGGGATTGGGATGATGGAAATGATCGATAACGTCGCACGGGGGGCTTCATCGAAAGCGGCGCGTCGAGGGCGGGCGGTGGCCTTAGTGGCCGCCGCCAGCCTCGTCCTTGCCCTGCTCGGCCTCGCGCAGGCGCCGGCCGCCAGCGCACTCACCGGGCCAATCAGCCCATTGCCGTCACCGTGGAACATCGGGTATCTCGCGAAGATCGTGCCAACCCAGCTGACGCCGAGCGGCGCCCTGGTGACGTACACCGTTCAGCCGGCCCTGCCGCCGGGAATCACGCTGTCCGCCAGTGGGCTGTTCTCCGGCACGCCGAATGCCATCAGCCCGTCGACGCTCTACACGATCACCGCAACATCGTCGGACCCGGCTGATCTCACGCCAGTCCTGACCATGCCGCTCACGCTTGCGGTCGTACCCACTCTCGTTGTCCCGACCGGGACGATCTTCGGATCGGTCGGCAGTCAACTGCCGGCGCTCTACACGATCAAGGCCGAGGGATTCACCGCGCCGACCTACACGTTCAATCCGCCGATGCCATGGCTGTCCATCGACGCCAAAGGCGGCTTGAGCGGCGTCCCGCAGGCGACCGGCGCGGTGACCACCACGGTTACCGCGTCCGAGACCGGGGTCACCGGTGGCTCGACCGTGTCCGCGACTTTGAACTTCAGCATCGCTCCGGCCGGGGCGACTCCGCCGCCGGCAGGCGCCGGGCTCACGCCGGCGACGCAGGCCGCGGTGGGCACCGTCGGTGTCGCCCTGTCTCCGGCGCTGGCGTCCTTCCCCTCGTCGGCGACGACCAAGTACACCGTGACTCCTGACATCACGCTGGCCTCCGGGCTGACCTTCTCGACGACCTCGGGCCTGGTGTCCGGCTCGCCGACGAAGTCGGTCGCCTCGGGCACCTCGTTCCTCATCGAGCAGCGCGACGTGACCAGCAACGCGGTCCTCGCGAGCAGCTCGCTCAACCTGACGGTGAACGGGTCGCTCGGCGCCACGCAGGTCGTACGGGTCGTGGCTGGCGCGAACCTCACCTCGACCGTTCCGTTCGGCCCGACCGCAGCCACCGCTGCCGGTCTCGGCGCTGGCGTGACCTTCAGCGTCTTGCCGGCACTGCC
>JBAXFC010000679.1:0-1543 GCA_037140135.1 Chloroflexota bacterium | reverse complement strand
GGGTACGGCGGCCGCCTCGGGGCGTGGGTCGAGCACGACCGGGGATCGGCCGCGCTCGCGGCACGCGGGTTCCGGCGCCTCTACCCGATGCTCGACGACGTGCGGCTCGTGGACGCGTGGGGCGGTCCGATCGACATCTCGCCCAACCACAGGCCGTCCTTCGGGACGCTCGACGGCGGGCGCGTCCACTGGGGCCACGGCTACTCCGGGTCCGGCGTCGGACCGTCCTGGCTTGGCGGCCGGATCCTCGCCGCCCTCGCCGCGGACCGGCTCGACGACCCGGTGACCCGGCTGCCGATGGTGGGCCACCGGGCGCGGCGGTTCCCGCCGGAGCCGTTCCGGTTCGCGGGCGCCCGGGTGATCCGCGAGGCGATCGTGGCCACCGAGCAGCGCGACGACGAGGGCGGCCACGTGCCGCCGCCGCTCCGATGGCTCGTGCGACTGCCGAGGGCGATGGGCTACGACCTCGGTCCGGAGTAGGCCGGCGGGAGCTGGAGTGCACCGCCTGGCGGACCCCTACCGCCGCTCCTGGTACCGCTCGAAGCCCTCGACGGCCACCGGCAGGGTGGGGTAGATCCGCTCGTCGTCGATCACGTTGAGCAGGCCGCTGGTGAGCAGCTGCTCGCGCAGCTCCACCTTGACCCTGGCCATCGCGAACACGATGTGCCGCGTCCGCAGGTCGTCCACGAGCTGCTGGAGCGCCTCTGCCGCGGTCATGTCCAGCTCCACGATCGCCTCGGCGTTGAGCAGGAACCACTCGACCCGCTCCGGCTGCTCCTCCACGGCAGCGAGCGCGTGGTCCCGGAAGTCCTGGGCGTTGGCGAAGCAGAGCGGCGCGTCGTAGCGGAAGACGAGGAGGCCCGGGATCGTGCGGGCGTCCGGGTAATCGCGGATGTTGTGCAGGCCCGCGAGGCCGGGCACCCGCCCGAGGACGGCCGCCGGCGGCCGGGCGACCCGCGCGAACAGCTCCAGCACCGACAGGCCGACGGCGACCAGGATGCCGGCCAGCACGTCGAACGCCAGCACGCCGACCAGCGCGATCAGCGCGAGACCGAGCTCCGTGGTCCGGAAGCGGGCCAGGCGCCGGATCCCCTTGACATCGATCAGGCGCAGCGCCGCGTAGATCACGACGCCCGCGAGCGCCGCCTTGGGGATCATGGAGATCAGGCCGGGCGCTGCGAGCACCACCAGGATCACCGCGATCGCGGCGACGACGCCGGTCACCTGGCTGCGCGCCCGCATCGCGTCGATGATCGCGGTGCGGGACCCGGATGCCGAGAGCGCGAAGCCGCCCGTGAAGCCGGCCGCCACGTTCGCCACGCCCATGGCGAGGAACTCGCGGTTGGGGTCGATCCGCTCGCCGGTCCGCACCGCGAACGCCCGGCCGGTCAGCGCGACGTCGGAGTACCCGACGAAGGTGATCGCCGCGGCGGAGCCCAGGAGCGCCGTGATGTCTCCCAGCGAGAGCGCCGGCAGCGTCGGGACGGGCAGGCCCGTGGGAACCGGCCCGACGATCGCCACGCCCTGGGCGTCGAGCCCGAGG
>JBAXFC010000678.1:0-1565 GCA_037140135.1 Chloroflexota bacterium | reverse complement strand
GTGATCGTGATGCCCTTCTCGTAGCCCGCCTGCGCGTCCATCGTCTTGGAGTCCGTCATGCCTGACGCGACCGAGGACACCAGCCCGTAGTGGTTCGCGATCTGGGCACTGGCCGCCATCAGCAGCGCCTCCTCGCCGCTGCCGCCCGTGAAGCCGCCGGTCCGCAGATCGGAGACGAACGGCCACATGCCGAAGTCGAACGGGTTGCCCGGGTTGACCATGTTCACCACGGCCAGGCACGCCAGCGTCTCCGCGAGGCTCTGGACCAGCGCTCCAGCGAGCGCGGCCGGGGCCGTGGCGCCCGCCTGCGGGGCGATCGCGATGTCCGTGGGCAGACCGAGCTGGGCGGTGCGCACCATGACCTCGGCGTTGTCCCGGCCCCAGCGCAGCGGCGAGACGATCGGGCAGCCGCCGATGCTGCAGAAGGGGCGCTTGAGGAACTCGCCCTCCCCGCCCGCGACCAGGTCGAACATGGCGACCAGACCATCGACATGGGCGACCGTGGCGCAGCTGAATGAGAACGGCTTGCGCTGGCCGGCGAGCGCCGCATAAGCGACGTTGATGTCGTGGACGTAGATCTGCTCGCTGTACTCCGAGGCGATGAACGGTTGGCCGTAGCAGTGGATGTTGGGCAGCCGGTCGACCAGGCGTGCCGCGTCGTAGAGATCCACGAGTCGGGCTGGGCGGAACGTCTGGGTGGCGTAGTCGAGGATCGAGACCGCCTCACCCGACGTCGTGAAGTAGACGCGCTCGCCACTGATCTCGAGGTCGTTGGCAGGGTCGAGCCCGTAGCGCACATAGCCGCGCGACGCGACGGCCATCAGGTCCTCGACCAGGCCGCGTGGGAACAGCAGGCGCCCGTCGGAGCTCAAGGTGCAGCCGGCCGGGAGGGCGTAGTGGAGGATGTCCGGGATGGTCTCCGCGATCCCGATGTTCGCGAGCACATCGAGCGCCGTGGAGAAGATGCGCTCGATGTCCGGCACGGGGAGGGGCCGGTAGGTGCCGCCGGGCATCCCCGGCCTGATCGCGGGCGGGGCCGTCTCCCCCTCGGCGCCCCCACGGGGACGCCGTCCCCGCCGCTCGTGGGGCTGGTTCGGCCTGGCAGGGGCAGGCGGGATCTGGGGCGCGTCCATCAGGGCATTCTCCCCGCCCGGGGTCGCCGCGGCAATCCGCGTTCCGGAACGGGACGCGCCACCCGGCTGTGATCGGCGATCCAGCCGTCATGCAGGCCTCGCGGCTCCGTTGCCCGCGTTCCCGGGTCATCGGGCCGATCCAGGGGTACGAGGAAGCGGACACCTCCAACCTCATGCGCGTCCAGTTCAGCCCTCTCCGGCGCCACCAAGGGCACGAGCACGAGTTGAGGGTCGGCTTGTCCGCGACCGCTTCCCCGACCAGGTTGCACATCTCGTCGCCGCCGCTCAACTGCGGCGGCATCTGCTGCTTCCGCCATCTCACCGGGCGCGTGCACTCGTTCAAGCCCCGCGAGCGGTCCGAACTCGACGTGCGCTGCCGGGGCTGCCGGCCTCCGTGACGATCCGGACGCAGCTGGTGCAACTGGGGCGGGT
>JBAXFC010000677.1:0-1570 GCA_037140135.1 Chloroflexota bacterium | reverse complement strand
GGCTCGGGCTCCACGACCGCCGCGACCGGCTCGGGCTCCACGACCGCCGCGACCGCCAGGGCGAGCCGATCCTCCTCTTCCGCGAGTCGGGCCTCCCAGTCTGCAATGGCCTGCTCGAGCGACTGGCCGGGCGACTGGCCGCGGAGAGGGGCGGGAGTCGCGGCCACAACCGCGCGTGTTGTGTCAGCCCCGGACAGGACCTCCTCACCGGGAGCAGCCGCCTCGACGAGGACGGACTCCTGGGCCGACAAGGGCTCCTCGACCGACAAGGGCTCCTCGACCGGAGGCGCGGGCGTGGCGGCCGCGACCACGACTGCCGCGGACGCTGCCTGGCGGGCCGCGCGGCGTGCGGGCAGGTCTGCGTCGGGCCACGGCTCGTCAGCCGGGCGCGCGGGCGGCAGCGTGGGCTCGGCCAGGGCCTCAGCCGGCTCCGCGATCGCCTCGACCGGCTCCGCGATCACCTCTGATCCCGGGGCCGGCGCGCAGGTGAGACAGCGGCGCTCCGCGTCGTTCCAGCAGTTGCCGCACGTGTACTGGCGGCACGACATGCAGAAGTTGAATGTCCGGTGGAACGCGTCCAGCTGGTTCGCGGTCGCGCTGAACTCCTCCTGGCTGCGGGCCTCGGCCATCGCCTCGGAGAGGGAGGTGCCGTCCGACGTGATGAAGGTCCGGACGCCCTTGGAAAGCGTGCGCACACGCCCGATCCCGATGCGCGACCGGCCGGGCGCAGCGGACTCGAAGCTGTAGCGCGTGCCGCACCGTTCGCAGAACGACTCGGTGAGGATCTCGGACATGCGACCCCCGGAGGAGGCGTTGGCGCGCCCGGACGGATCGGGCAGGGGCCAGAGTATAGCCCTGCACCGATGCCATCCCCAGCACCGAGGTACCGACGGCACTCCTCCGTTGGTCCGGCCACGGGGCGGATCGTGCGCCTCTGGTACGGTTCAGCCCGCGATGGTTGCTCTCGCCGATCTCGAACAGCTCCTGGAACGCATCTTCGAGCGCACGACCGCACGGGTCTTCCGGGCCCGGCCGCAGGTCGTGCAGGTCGAACGCAAGGTGGAGCGGGCGATGGAGCGCGCGCGCTCGACGTCCGGCGATCGCACCTCGGTCCCAAGCCGGTATCGCGTCCGTCTTCGGCCCGATGACCTGGTCTACCTCGCGGCCGACGCCGGCGGCGTCGATGCCCTTGCCGTCCGTCTCGCCGATACCTGCCTGAGCTTCGCCCGCGCCCACGGCTACCACCTCGATGGTCGTCCGGTGGTCGCGGTGGTGGCCGACACGGTGGTGGAGCGAGGCGCCATCCAGGTCGATGCGGTGGCTGCCGGGCGAAGGCCGGCGCCAGGCCCGGTGCCCCAGACAGGGGTACCGGATGTGCCCGTCGTCCGTGCGCGGGCCCAGGAAGGCACGCCGGACGCTGCCGAGGCCGATGCCACCGGCGAGCACGGAGAGCCCTCGTCGCTGCAGGCAGCCGCGCAGGAGACGGCGCTCGGCATCTGCGACGGCATCGCTCTCGAAGTGAAAAGCCGGGAGCGGATCCTTCATGAAGGGATCGCGCGACAGTCCGAAG
>JBAXFC010000676.1:0-1577 GCA_037140135.1 Chloroflexota bacterium | reverse complement strand
TGGTGGCGACGAGCGCCAGGATGAGGGTGCCGAAGACGTAGTCCTGGGCCTGGCGGCCGAAGACCAGGATGAGGATGCCCACGGTGAGCATCATGGCCGCGGGGACGACCACGAGGCCGATGATGAGGGGGTAGACGCGCCGGAGCTTCACGGCGCCATCGTAGCCCAAAAGAAAAGGGCGGACCCCGGAGGGCCCGCCCTGGATTCTTCAGGTCACCGGGAGCGAGAGGCTCGCTCCCGGTGGGTCCTCGAGGCCTAGTACCTCACGTTCATCCGGTACGGATCCTTGGCGGTGACGACGCCAGGGCCGGGCTTCGCGTGGACGGCCTTGATCTCGGCGACCGTGTTCGGGCCGTGGCAGATGAGGCACTGCTCCTGGCCAGCGCTGCTGTGCGGGGTCGCCATGACGGAGCCGCGCGACGAGTAGAACACGCCGCCGAAGTCCGTCATGTGGACGATGGCGTTGTTCGAGTCGTGGCAAGCCGAGCAGGCCGCCGTGATCGGGGAGACCACGAGGGTGTTCGAGGTCGCCTCGACCGCCGTGCCGAAGGACGCGCTGAAGGTCCAGATCGTCCCGTAGTTCACGCCCTGCTGCACGTACGGCGAGAACGACGTGGCCGGGCCCGAGTACGTGCCCTTGGCGACGGTGCTCCACAGCATCCGGGGCGTGACCGACGGGGTCGACGAGCTGCCCAGGTAGGCAGAGGCCGAGAAGTCGTAGTAGCCCGGAACGTGGCAAGCCTCGCAGTTGTAGAGCTTGCCCGGGTACGTGACCGCCCAGAACTTGGCGCCGGCCCCGATCTCCCAGGTGTAGTCGGTGTTGCGCATGCCGGCCGCGTGGATGGAGTGGACGGCGTCCTTGATGTTGTACGACCAGCCGTTGTTCACGCCGTTGGCGTTGTGGCAGAACACGCAGGTCGGGCCGTCATTGCGCTGGCCGATGTGGAACGTCGGGGCGATGCCGAGGAACCCGTGGCAGTCGTTGCAGCGGTCCGTCGCGACGATGGACCGGCGGGCGGTGAAGCCCGTGCCCGTCTTCCAGACGTTGGGAGCGGGAACGATGAGGCCGCCCTGGTAGAGCATCGGGAAGCCAGCCACGACCGTGGCCGGGTAGGCCGGCAGGTCGATCTGGGTGATCGGCTGCTGCTGGTTCGGGGAGCTGTACGAGTAGGAGTAGCCGACGCCGCCGGTGACGAGGGTGGCGTTGTTCAGGTTCACGTCCCGCTTCGTGATGGTGTAGTAGCCGAGGTCAGCCCCGGTGCCCACCGTCCACGCGCAGTTGGCGTTCGAGCCGCGCCAGGCGTCGCGGATGAAGCAGTTGGACGAGGTGTTCCAGTCTGCAGGGGAGGTGATGCCGTCCTGCGCGACCGCGAAGGCCCAGTAGACGCTGGTCGAGCCCGCGAAGCCGTTCATCATCTGGAGCGTGCCGGGGGAGGAGTAGGTGTTGAACGCGACGTCCACGCCGTCCTTCTGGAACTTGAAGGTGATGGAGGGGCGCTTCACGCCGCTGGCGTCAGCGGTGACGGTGACGGCCTTGACCAGGTAGGTGATCTGCGCGGCGCCGGCGGGCTTGGTGC
>JBAXFC010000675.1:0-1580 GCA_037140135.1 Chloroflexota bacterium | reverse complement strand
CCCGGCTGGGCCTGCGCACTGTTGCCGACATCGCCAACACCCCACTGTCCACCATGCAGCGCGCCCTCGGGCAGGCCGCCGGTACTCACCTGCACGAACTGTCCTGGGGGCGCGATGCCCGCGGGGTCAACCCGCACGAGCCGGACAAGAGCATCGGCAACGAGCAGACCTTCGAGTACGACATCGACGATCCCGAACGCATCCATGCGCACTTGCTCCAACTATCCGACCAGGTGGCCGGCCGACTCCGCTCGGCGGGCTACGTCGCCCGCACGCTGTCGCTGAAGGTCCGATTCGCCGACTTCACCACGATCACCCGTTCGCGAACCCTGGACCGTCCCACCGACGTCGGCGGTGACGTCTACTCGACCATCCGGGCGCTCTACGACGCCCTCGGCCTGCAGCGCGTACGCATCCGGCTGGTCGGCGTCCGGGCCGAGAACCTGCTGACGGCGGCGGACGCCCCGCACCAGTTGTTCCTCGGGGAGACCGAGCATGGCCGCCGTGAGGCGGAGGTGGCCGTGGACGCCCTGCGGGCCCGCTTCGGCTCGGCCGCTGTCCGGCCGGCCCGCCTGGTCAACCCGGAGCGCCGTGACGACCCGCGCTCCTGATCCGGGGGTTCGGGTTTCGTTCCTCAGGAATCATGCTTATCCTTGGAAGCGTCCCGCACCAGCGGTCCGGCCTAGCGCCGCCGCGCGACCGGCGAAAGGGGGTCTGTGATGCCGTTGTCTGAGCACGAGCAGCGCTTGCTCGAGCAGATGGAGAAGGCTCTCTACGCCGAGGACCCCAAGTTCGCCACCAGCCTGCGCAGTGCCCCTGGTGCTCGCGCCGCTCGCGGCCGCGCCGCGCTCGGCGTGCTCGGCATCCTTGCGGGCATCGGCCTGCTCATCGCTGGCGTGGCCACCACCATCATCGCCGTCGGAGTCCTCGGCTTCATCGTCATGCTGGTCGGCGCCGTGATGATCTACTCCGCCTTCTCGGCCCGTCCCGATGAAGAGGCCTCCACCAGCCCGTCCGCAGCGCCGGCACCGAAGGCACCCGGGCTCATGGACCGACTCGAGGACCGCTGGCGCCGCCGCTCCGAGGACGGCCAGGAGTAGGCAGCAAGCCGGGTCTGCCAGCGGACCCGATGGCGCAGGTTCGAGCACACCATCGCTGCATCCGCTCGTACTGCCGCTGCCCGCTCTTCCAGTACCGCAGGGTCGACGCCGCTGTCCGGCGCCGCTGCATACCTGACCTGTTCGACCTGCCTGCGCAGTCGGTCCAGGGCCGCGGCCACGGTCGGGTCCATCCCACGCGACAGCCGCTTGGCGGCCTGCCGAGGAGTGTCGAACGGCGACCACGGCTGGCCCAGGTCGGTTGCGGTGTCGACCAGTTCATCCCAGGCACCCAGGACCGCTGCCGCGTAGCCGTGGGCATGCCGGCGCCTGCGCCTGCGCAGCAGCCGTCGGATCATGGGAATGCTGGCGATCGCCAACGCAAGGACGACCAGGCCGAGCACGATGGCCACGGTGCCGGGGATGTGCAGGCCGCCAGGCTCGGTCGTGGGCCGATCAGCCGTGACGGCGTCACCCCGGCGC
>JBAXFC010000674.1:0-1590 GCA_037140135.1 Chloroflexota bacterium | reverse complement strand
TGACGCCCGCGACGGGCGGTCAGTGGGCCGGATTCTGCGGACGCGTAATCCGTAGACATCCCACGGTTCTAACATGTCAAGCGGCGACGCTGTGGGCGTTGCTTCTGCCTGCCCAGGCAGTGGTCTCGTCGTAGAGGGTTCGGTGGCGCAGGCAGCCGTGGAGGATGCCGACGAGTCGGTTGCTCAGGGCTCGTAGGGCTTTGTAGTGACCGTCTCCGTTGGCTCGGTGGGTGTCGTAGTAGGCGCGGGCTCCGGGTGAGTTGCTCAAGGCGGCGAAGGCCTGCTGCGCGAGGGCGTCGGCGAGTCTCTTGTTGCGGGCGTAGCGGGCCAGGACGACGCGTTTGGTGCCGGACGCCCTGGTGATGGGACTCATCCCGGAGTAGTTCTTGCGGGCGCGTGCGTTGGCGTAGCGGTCGGGGTCGTCACCGAACTCGCCGAGGACCCGGGCCGCCAGGACCACTCCCAGGCCGGGCTGGCTCAGGAGGATCTCAGCGTCCCGGTGACAGCGAAAAACCGCCTCCACCTCGCCTTGGAGGACCGCGATCTCCTCCACCATCGTGGTGATCACCCGGATCAGGGATCGGGCGCTGGCGCCGTAGGCGTGCTCGAGTCCGGCCCGCGTCGCCAGCTGCGGCTCACCGAGGGCGTCCTGGATGCGCTGCGCGGTGACGGTCACGTAGCGCTGCCGGCCGGCCTTGCGCAGCACCGCCTCGATCCGCTTCACGGTCAGCTTCCTGCCGGCGGCCGGTGTCGGAGCCACGACCAGGACGGCCAACGCGTCCCGCCCCACGAGGTCGTCCCCGAACGCGGCCAGCGCACCGGGATAGTACTCGCGCAGCAGGGACCGCAACTGGTTGGCGTGGCGCTGCCGCGACCAGATCAGCGACTGATGGGAGCGGGCCAGCATCCGGACCTCCTGACCCAGGGCGGAGTCCCCGGCCACCTGACGGTGGTGGTCGCGGTCCAGGCGCACGACCTCGGCCAGGACGTGCGCATCCCCCGGGTCGGACTTCGCGCCCGACGCGGAGTGACGCTCCCGGTAGCGGGCGACCTGCACCGGGTTGATCGCGAACACCGCGTAACCAGCCGCGATCAGGGCCTGCACCCATGGGCCGCGGTCCGTCTCGATCCCGGCCACCACGTCACCGGCATCGTCCTCGTCGCCGAGGTGATCGGCGATCAGGGCAAGCAGGGCCTCGATACCCGCGACCCCCTCCGGCAGGCGCTTGCGCGCCAGCACCTTCCCGCTCTCGCTCACGATCTCGATGTCGTGATGGGCCTCGGCCCAGTCATCCCCGACGAACAGCATCCCCGGCTCCTTCCAGCCGACTCGGCGAGCCCGCGAGGAACCTTGCGGCTACCTAATGGTCCAGTGCTCGAACGGCACGTCATCCCACCAGCGCTACCAGTTCCTCACCCACCGGCCGGGGCACGCTCTACGGATAGGAGTCGGTCAACTCCAGGTTCAAACAGTGCTCACCGGCCAGCGGCTCAGACACAAGTCTGGTCCGAAGACCAGACCCGTGTGATCCCATTAGGTTCGAGCTCCCGGCGACCGAAAGCCCACCCAGAGGGGTGCCGGTCCGCATA
>JBAXFC010000673.1:0-1605 GCA_037140135.1 Chloroflexota bacterium | reverse complement strand
GCCCAGGATGCGGAGTGCGCGTCCGGTCTCGTCGGGCTTCGCGATGCGCCCGCCTTCGGGCCACTGCCGACGCGGCTCGATCGCCCGCACGTCACGGCGCAGATAGGTCACCGCCTCCTGGACCAGCGCCGCGTCCACCTCGTGGGGCCAGCGCCGGCCGCCATCGTTGGCGCAGTGCCCGCAGTCGGCCGCCGCCGGATCGTTGAGCAGCCGACCCAGGAACGCCATCCGGCACTCGGTGGTCTCCACGTACGCCCGCATCGACGCGAGCTCGCGCCGGCGCGCCTCGATCACGCCCGCCACCCAGGCCTCGTCCTGGGCCCACGGCATCGACGTGCGGAGGTATCGGCCACCGGCCCGCTCAACGGCCCCGTCCACCTCGAGCAGCTTGAGCGCCTTGTCGATCTGGCCGTACGGGAGGTTCACCGACGCCTGCAGGCTCCGGATCGTCGCGCTGTCGGTGGCCTCGAGGGCGGTGAGGATGTCCTGCATCCGCGCCGTGGGCGGGAACGCCGTGGCGAGGAAGTACTCCGCGATCGCATCGTCCTCGCGCCCGGAGAGCAGGATCCCGAACGCGTTGTCCACGGCGCGGCCCGCCCGGCCCACCTGCTGGTAGTACGCGATCGGCGAGCCGGGGCGCTGGTAGTGGACGACGAAGCCCAGGTCGGGCTTGTCGAAGCCCATGCCCAGGGCCACCGTCGCCACCAGGGCCTTGCAGCGGTTGGCCAGAAGGTCCTGCTCAAGCGCCTCGCGCTCCGCCGGCTCGATGTCCGCGTTGTACGGCCGGGCGTCGATGCCGCGCCCGCGGAGCCAGCCCGACACCCGCTGCGTGTCCGCCACCGTGAGGCAGTAGACGATCCCGGAGCCCTCCATGGCCGGCAGGTGCTCTGCGAGCCAGGCGAGGCGCTCTGCCTGGTCCCGGAGCGGGATCGCGTCGAGGTGCAGCGTGTCGCGCGCGAGCGGACCGCGGATCACCGACACATCGTCACCAAGCTGGTGGGCGACGTCCTCCACCACCCGGTCGTTCGCCGTGGCCGTCGTGCCCAGGACCGGCACCAACGGCCCCAGCGTGGGCAGCAGTCGGCCGATCCGCCGGTAGTCGGGCACGAACTCGTGGCCCCAGTCGCTGATGCAGTGCGCCTCGTCCACCACGAACATGCCGATGGAGCGGCGGATCGACGGCAGCAGGCGAGCGCTGAAGTCCTCGTTGGCGAACCGCTGTGCGGAGACGAACAGGACGTCGATCCGATCCTGCGCGAGGTCCCGCTCGATCTCAGGCCAGGCGTCGCGGTTGGCGGAGTTGATCGTCACCGCACGCAGGCCCAGGCGGTCCGCCGCCTCGATCTGGTTGCGCATGAGCGAGAGCAGCGGGCTCACGATCAGCGTGGGGCCGTGGCCCTGGTCCCTCCGGACCCGGGTCGCGATCCAGTAGACGAGGCTCTTGCCCCAGCCCGTGCGCTGGACCACGAGCGTGCGCGAGCCGTCGCGGACCACCGCCTCGATCGCCTCGCGCTGGCCGGTGCGGAACGTTGCGCCGGGGCCGAACATGGTCTCGAGGTGGGCCCCGATGGCAAACTTGTCCCCGCCGGCGAACTCGAAGAGCCG
>JBAXFC010000672.1:0-1606 GCA_037140135.1 Chloroflexota bacterium | reverse complement strand
GTCGACCGGGACCTGCGGGTCACCCGGTTCTCCCCCCTGGCCGTCCGGGTCTTCGCGCTGGTCGCCGGCGACATCGGCCAGCCGCTGCTGGAGGTCCCCACCACCATCGCTGTGCGCGGCCTGGACGAGGCGCTGCACGCCGTGGTCGGCGGCGGTGCGCGGCGCAGCCTGGAACTCGTGGGACCGGACGTCTCCTACCTCGCGCAGGTGCTGCCCTACCAGGCGCCCGACGGGCGTCGCCTCGGCGCGATCATCACCCTGACCGACGTCACCGAGCTGGTCCGGCTGCGCCAGGCGGTGCAGGCCACCTTAACCGAGTTCACGCAGGTGACCGACGCGCTGGACGAGGTCGTGTGGAAGCGCGACACGACGATGGCGAACCTGGTGTACCTATCCGGCGGCGTGCTGGCGATGACCGGCTGGACCCCCGCCGAGCTGGCCGCCGACGCCCACGCCCTGGACAACTGCATCGCCGAGGACGACCGCGAGGCCGTGCTGGCCGGCCGCACCCTCGACCAGGGGCACTGGTCCTTGACGTACCGGCTCAACGCCCGGGACGGCAGCCAGCGATGGGTGCGCGAGTCCGCGTCGGTCGTCCACGACGACGACGGCGACTTCGTGGTCGGCACCATGGTCGACATCACCAATCAACAGGCCGCCGCCGAGGCGTTGCGGGTGGCGGCCACCCACGACCCGCTGACCGGGCTGGCGAACCGGGCGGCACTGCTGGACGAGATCACCCGGGCGGTGAGCGCGGGCCAGCGGTCGGGCCGGTCGACGGCAGTCCTGATGATGGACCTGGACCGGTTCAAGAACGTCAACGACACCCTGGGACACGCGACCGGCGATGACCTGCTGGTCGCGGCGGCTGCTCGCATCGGGCACGTGATGCGGGCGAGTGACCTGGTGGCCCGCCTTGGTGGGGATGAGTTCGTGATCGTGATGCGCGACCTGGACGACCCGGGGGAAGCGGTCCGGGTGGCCGGGCGGCTGGTGGAGGAGTTCCGGACCCCGTTCACCCTTGCGGGGGCCGAGTTGTACTCCACGGCGAGCGTCGGGGTGGCGATCGTCACCGGCACCACCGAACCCGGCATAACCCAACCGGGTACCACCGAGCCCGGCGGCGCAGGTGACCTGCTACGGGAGGCCGACACCGCGATGTATGCCGCCAAGGAGGCCGGCCGCGACCGGCTCTCGGTGTTCAATGAGGACCTTCGGGCCGCCACCACCACCAGGCTGACGGTCGAGGCCGATCTGCGCCACGCCCTCGAACGCGACCAGTTCGCCGTGTGGTACCAGCCCGAGATCGACCTGACGACCGGGGCGGTGATCGCCGTGGAGGCCCTGCTGCGCTGGCACCACCCAGACGGAACGGTGTGGCCGGCCGACCGGTTCATCGACGTCGCCGAGGACACCGGGCTGATCCTGGACATCGGCGACTGGGCCCTGCGCCAGGCTTGCGGCCAGGCCGCCGCCTGGGCCGCCGCCAGACCCGACCGGCCCCTGACCGTGCGGGTCAACAAGTCGGCCCTCCAGATCGGCGAGACCCGCCTGCTGCCCGCGATCGACGACGCCCTGGCCGCGAGCGGCCTGGACCCCGCGCTGC
>JBAXFC010000671.1:0-1608 GCA_037140135.1 Chloroflexota bacterium | reverse complement strand
CGGCCGGTGCACGGTGGGCTGGGACGACACCACCAGCATCCTCCAGTGCCCGTGCCACACCGCCCGCTTCGATCCGGCCAACCAGGCCGCCGTGCTGAGCGGTCCTGCGCCGAGCCCGCTGCCGGTGGTGCCGGTCGCGGTGGATGCGGCGGGCGTGGTGACGATGGTGCTGCCCGCAGGCTGAGCGGGGAGCCGGGTTCCGGGCTGTGGGCGAAACCTGCCGCGGCAACCGGTGAGTGACCGGCACACCTTGTGCCGCCCACGGGCTGGACATCGGCGGGTCCCGGCTCTAGCCTGAGCCAGCGTCCGGCCTCCGGATGATTCCGTCCGCGACCGGGTGTCTACGAGGGCGTGCTCCGCATGGCAGGCCGGGTCGAGGGATGGGAGTTCCGACACCGGTTCATCGCGCCTGCCGTCGCTGCGCTGCTCATCTGCCTCGGGGCGGCCTCGGTGGCCGCGGCTCAGGCGACACCCGCAGAGTCGGCCGCTGACGCCAATCCCGGCTTCACGAAGGTGGTCACCGTTGTGCCCACCACGCAGTGGACCGACACCGGCATCGACCTCGTGGCGGGCGACCGGGTCACGATCACGGCGACAGGCCTGATCTCCAGTCCGAGTGATCCGACGCCGTCCATTGCGCCGGCTGGTATCTCCGGTTGTGCCGCATCGGTGCTGGACCCGTTGTTTGGTGTTCCTTGCGACTCCCTGATCGGTATTGTGGGCGGGAACCTGCCACAGCCCGTCGGGGCCTCGAGGCAGTTCACCGCACTCGATGGTCGCCTCAGCCTCGGGCCGGACACGACCTTGTTCGGAGGGCGGTCCGGGAGTTGGACCGCGACCATCACCCGGCTCCCGAGCGGCCTCGTCCTGGCCGGCAACTCCTCATTCGTCAACGCCAGGGATATCGCCGCCTGGGCGTGGCCCGGCTCGATCGTCGCTGCGCAAATGCGACTCACCGAGGATTCGTCGTTCACCGGAGTCCCGTGGCAGCCGTATGGCGACGCCTCCACGTTCACGCTGTCATCCGGTGACGGTCCCAAGACGGTCTACCTGCAGTTCGGCAATGCCAGCGGCACGGTCCTGGCCAGCTACAGCGCGTCGGTTGTGCTCGACACCACTCCACCGACGGCGACCCTGCTCTCCATGGGCCGGAGCGCAGGTAGCACGCTGTTCCGGTTCGAGGCGAGCGGCGCGGATGCCGGGGCGGGCCTGGAGACGGTCAGGATCGAGGTTCGCGACGACGGATACCACGACGAGAACGGGCTCTATCCGGCCGCCGGATCGTGGGTGACCCACCGTCTCCTGCCCAGGCACCAGGTCATCGAGTGGGCGGGTCGCCCGGGGCACAGGTACTGCGTGCGGGTCGGCGCCGCCGACAAGGCGGGCAACGACGCCACGCCGGCCGGTCTCGGCGCGGATCCGATGACGTGCGAGGTGGTCCCCGACTCGGCGGTGATGCCGGTGCCGTGGGCCCAGTCCCGATCCGACGCGCGCCAGACGGGATCCACACCCTACTCAGGGCCGACGACCTATCGGGTCAACTGGACGCGCGACTACCCGGGCCTGGGCTGGATCGCGGTGGGGCTCGATGGGCTCTACGTGCCGTTC
>JBAXFC010000670.1:0-1609 GCA_037140135.1 Chloroflexota bacterium | reverse complement strand
GCGGAGTAGGAGCGTGAGCCGTCGTCGTGCTGGTCGAGACGCTGGGTGAACGAGGCGAGCCGCTCGGGGGCGCCGGCCGCCTCGCCGGGCATGCCCAGGATGCGGCCCAGGCGACGGACGAGGCCGAGCGGCCCGACCGGCTCGAAGCCCGCCCGCGCCTCACCCGGCGCGAGGAGGTGCCGCCAGGTGGTGCCGCCGTCGGTGGGGGAGAGGAGCAGGTGAAGGGTCATGGGATCTCCGTTCGCCATCAGTACAGGCCAGGGCAGCCGGAGGAATGCCCCGGCAGGGGCGCCACGGGTGGGACGACGGAGCCGGTCATTCCTGACAGGGAACCCCGAACTCCGACCGCGCGAACCTCGTCAGGTGGTCGGCGAGCCTGCCCCACGGGATCGTGATGGACGGCGTTCCTTCGGCGTAGCACGCGACGTCGTACTCCTCGAAATGGATCCCCAGCCCCTCCCGCCGGACGGTCCATCGTGCGATGGACGAGACGAGAGGGATGAGATCCCCGGCCCCGTTCACCTGCCGGCCCTCCCCCAGGAGCTTCCCCAGTTCCTCGAACGAGAGGGCGCTGAGCAACGAGGGCCACTCCTTGCCCTGGAAGAAGTCCCCGGGCCGCAGCGACCGCAGGCGCCTCGTGTCGAAGTACCGATCGTCGTACCCGTCCATGGAGTGCACCGCGCCGTCGCCGTAGAAGCCCCATTCCGTCGTCGCACCGAGGATGCTTGCGCTCACCACCCGGAGCGTCGTCCAGGAGCTGGTGATCGCGGCGTTGCGCGATAGCTTTACCTGGACGGTTTTCCGGGCCGGTGCGAGCCAGGCATTCGCGGCCCGCGCCACCCTGGCGTCCGCGGGGCCCAGTCCGCCGAGGTCGATCTGCGGATAGACCCAGACGTGGCCGACCACGACGAACCATCGGTCCTCTCCAGCCGGCGTCCAGTGAGCCGCGTAGTCGGCCACGTTGTAGACCCTGAACTTCCCGGCGAAGGTGGTGTCCACCTTCAGCGCCTCGATCCGGCGCTCGTACCGTGTCCTCGCGCACGCGGTCGCCTGCGCGTCGAACACGATCGCCTTTCGCGCGGAGCTGCAGTCCCGCGGCCAGTAGCGGAGCCAGGCCTGCTGACCGGCGAGCAGGGTCTTCCTTGCGGGCTTCGACAGGACGGTCCGCGCCGCCCGGTAGCTCGCGGCCATCTGCTCGTCGAGTCGGGAAAGCACGGGGTCGGAACAGACGAGGATCTCCTGCGGCCGCATCGCCTTCGCGCAATCGAAGCTCGCGGCGCCCGCGTCGAACGCGGCGGCGAGCACCGCGAGGGAAGCGAGGCATTTCCTTGCCAGGGACACGTCACCCTCCCCGGAACCCGGCGACCTTGCCCAGCGAGCCCTTCCGGGCGGCGACCTCCTGGGCCAACTCCTCCACCAGCAGTTCGACGGTGAGCGGTTCCGGGAGTAGATCCGCCCGCCGGGACACGTTGGCGAAGTCGCCCGGAGCGAGCGGTCCGATCCGCCGCAGCAGGCCGGCTACCCCCACCGTGGCCGCCGCGTCGATGGGCCCCACGAGCGGCCCGAAGGCCACCGCGAAGAGGCGCACGGCGGCCTCCACCTTTAGATA
>JBAXFC010000669.1:0-1610 GCA_037140135.1 Chloroflexota bacterium | reverse complement strand
ACGTAGACAAACGAGATGCCGAAAAACGAATAGCCGCGCACCGCCCGCGCACCCCCCGCGCACCGCCCGCCGGCCTGGGACCCGCCGGCCCCGGCACCGCGCGCCGATCGTTCTAGAGCGGCTCCGCCATCGCGTGGTCGAGGCCGTGTGCCAGCCGGTCCTTCTCCTCGTCCGAGAGGCTCCGGTCCAGCACGCCGAGGTAGAGCTCCTCCTCGGCCAGGTGCACCTTGAGCAGGGCATGCAGCCGGTAGAGCGTCCGCCGCAGGGCCAGCCCCTCCAGCTCGCTCCAGGCGCAGTCCTCGCCGTGGGCGCGGTAGGCACCCAGCTCCGAGACCAGCCGCCGGATGGTGGCGTGCTCCTCGCGCATCGGCTCCATGGTGTGGCGCGGGCCCATCAGATGCTCGAGGTGGCCGTACAGGGTGGTCTCGACCGTGTCCATGTGCGGCACGAGCTGCCCCGCCACGAAGTCGTACTCGACGTCGAACCGGTCGTGGAGCGCCGAGCAGTCCACGCGGCCGACGGCTTCGGCGATCTCGAGCAGCCGGTCCACGTGCGGCAGCAGCGCCGCGTGGTGGGCGGCGCTGGTCGCGCGGAGCGAGGATGGCTCGGAAGCAGGCATCGCGCAGATGGTACGCCCCGGTGGGCCTACGGGAAGGTGGTGACCTCGACCATGCCCTTCTCCACCGTGATCGAGATCCGCACGCCGGCCGGCGAACCGGACGTCGTGTCCGTGTAGGTGATGACCCAGTGCTCCACCTTGAAGTCGGTCGCCTTGGTGACGGCCTTCTTCCCGCTCTGGAAGCCCGGGTACTGGAGTCGGACGATCGTCGCTGCCGAGGCCTCGGCGGCCTCCTGGGTGACAGGCGTGGCCGGATGCATGGCAGCGGCCAGCTCGTCGGTCGCGTTGGCCGTGGGCTTGCCCCACAGCAGCACGACGGCGAAGCCGGCGACGAGGAGAACGGCCCAGGCGGCCGCGACCAGGGGGAAGCGCTTCATCAGGGACGCCCCAGGTAGACCATGTAGAAGAGGGTCTTGAGGGTGATCTTGGCCTGGTCGATGTTGCCCTCCGAGACGAGGGTGTCGATCGCCGCGCCAATGCCCACCTTCGCATCCTGGAACGCATCGATCGGCGTCCTGCCGGCGGCGATGGAGTTCCAGAACAGCAGCTCGAAGCCGGTCCGGCCACGCGGCGTGTCGGTGGGCCCCATCAGCGACGTGTACGAGATGTGGGTGTCCGCGACGTAGGCCCGCGTGCCGCTCTTGAGGTAGTGGAGCGCGAGGTTGTTGTCGGACGTCTTGTGGACCGGCTCCCGGATCGTGTCCAGCGTCCACGCGCCGTAGCAGGCGCCGATCTGGACCACACCATGGCTGGTCGGGTCCTGCTCCACCGAGACGCCGTTGGCCTGGGAGGCCTCGTAGACCGTCCACTCGGAATCGAAGGGGGCGTTGGCGTCGCCCGGCGCCCAGGCGACCGTGTTGGCGGCCCAGGCGTCCGTCGCCACGCCGATGCCGTGGAGCAGCACGTACAGGTAGCGCGCGTTCTCGGCGTCCGGGTTGTTGCCGAACTGCTCGGGGGTGGTGGGCGGGCTGTACTGGACCCGCACCTGCGC
>JBAXFC010000668.1:0-1618 GCA_037140135.1 Chloroflexota bacterium | reverse complement strand
TGGGGGCGTCGGGGCAGGTCGCTCGGACTGCAGGGTCAGGCCGGGGGCAGCATCCGGCCCGGGTTGAGGAGGTCCTTGGGATCGAGCGCCGCCTTGATCCGGCGCATCATGTCCACCGCCGCCTCGCCGCGCTGGCGGACCAGCCAGTCCCGTCGTGCGGCCCCGATCCCGTGCTCGCCGGTCACCGTGCCACCAAGCGCGAGAGCGGCCTCGTACAGGTCTGCGCGGGCCGCGTCCAACCGGACGACGGCTGCGTCCCCCTCCTCGCGATCCAGCACGAAGGTGGGGTGGAGGTTCCCATCGCCCGCATGGCCGAAGGTGCCGATGACCAGGTTGTGCCGGACGGCGATGCCCTCGATCGCGCGCAGCATCTCCGGGATCCGGCTGCGCGGGACGCCCACGTCCTCCATCCGCGCGACGCCCACCGACTCGAGCGCGCGGTACGCCAGCCGGCGTCCCTCGCGGAGCCACTCCGCCTCCTGGGGGTCACCGGCCCGGATCACGAGGCCGGCGCCCGCCCGCTCGCAGACCGGCTCGGCCGCCGCGATCTCGTCCGTGGCCGCGCTGCCGGGCAGATCGGACTCCACCAGCAGCATCGCCGCGGCGTCGCGGTCCAGGCCCAGGTGGTGGACGTCGTCCACGGCCCGGATGGTCGTGCGGTCCATCAGCTCGAGGGTGACCGGTCCCAGGCCCGCCGCCGTCAGGCCCGCCACGGCGTCGCCCGCCGCCTCCAGGGTCGGGAAGAACGCGAGCAGCGTGGAGCGCGGCGGGGGCGTCGGGCGGAGGCGCAGGGTGGCCTCGGTGACGATCGCGAGCGTCCCCTGGCTGCCCACGATGAGCGGCATCAGGCCGTACCCCGCCACATCCTTGACGTTCTTGCCGCCGAGGCGCACGACCGTGCCGTCGGCCATGACGACCTCGAGCCCGATGACGGCATCGCGCGTCACGCCGTACTTGATGCAGCACAGGCCGCCGGCGTTCGTGCCCAGGTTGCCGCCGATGGTGCAGGTCTCGTACGAGGCCGGGTCCGGAGCGTAGAACAGGCCTCGAGCCGCGACGGCGGCCTTGAGATCCGCGTTGACCACCCCGGGCTGCGTCGTCACGACCAGGTTCCCGGCGTCAATCTCGAGCACGCGGTTCATCCGCGTGAACGCGATGGTGAGCGCACCCTCGATCCCGGCGGCGGCGCCGGAGAGCCCGGTGCCGGCGCCGCGGGGCACGATCGGCACGTCATGGACGCTGCACAACCGGACCAGCTCGGCGACCTGGGCCGTGGTCTCCGGCAGTGCGACGGCAAGCGGCAGCCCCGTGCGCAGGTACGCGGTCTCGTCGCGCCGGTAGGACTCGCGGTCGATCGGATCGACCAGCAGGCGGAGATCCGGAAGCCGGGCCCCGATGTCGGCCAGCAGGGCCGGACCGTTCCCCCGGGGCGTCATCGCGCCCGCACCGTTGCTCTCCACCGTGGCCCTGTCACCCATCGTCGTCCTCGATCGTCCCCCAACGCTACGCGCCAAGTATCGGACAGACGGAGGTACGATCCGAGCCATGCCGGACCACGGGGACCGCCCCACCATCCGATCTGGCCAGGCCCGTGCCGCGGGCGCGCTCGCCGTTGCGC
>JBAXFC010000667.1:0-1633 GCA_037140135.1 Chloroflexota bacterium | reverse complement strand
TACGATGATGCGGAGCGCGAGGTCAAGGTGGTCGATCCGACCGGAACCGCGACGGTCACCGTCTACGACGGCAACGATCGGGTGTGCCGAGTGATCGAAGGCGCGACGGTTGCCCCAGACTCGGTCACGTGCGCGAGCGCGCTGCCCGGCCAGACCGCGAGCCAGAATGTCGACCACCGCTACGCGTATGACGCCGAGGGCAACCGCACGTCCTCGATCGATCCCTCGCCCGCGGACGGCGCGACGCCGGGCTCGACCGTCCGGACCCTCTCGGTCTACGACGACCAGGGCAATCTCTGCCGGGTCGTCGGGAACGCGGCGGCGGGCCTCGACCTCTCCGCGCTCGCGAACCCCTGCACCGACCCGATCGCCGCCAGCATTTCCGTGAACATCGACGTCCAGTACGGCTACGACGACGTCGGCAACCTCGTGAAGCAGACCGTCGTCGGCGACCCAGCGCACGGCGATCCGGCATCGATCACGAACTACGCCTACGACGATCTCGGCCACCGGACCTCGGAGACCGATCCGACATTGCATGCGACCACCTGGGCATTCGACCGGGCTGGCAACCAGACCGCCCAGACCGACCCCGATGGCAACACCATCCGCTGGATGTACGACACCGTCGGGCGCCTCTGCCGCCGCACGGTCTGGCCGACCGGCAGCACCCCCGTCATCCCGCCGTCGCCCTGCACCTCCAGCCCGGCGCTGACCGGTGCGACGATCGACACCCGGTACGTGCTCGATGCCGCCGGCAACCCGCTGTCCACGATCGACGCGATCAGCGGGCGCACGGTGACGGCCACCTATGACGTCCTCTCGCGGCCGCTGACCGCGTCCCAGTCCGGGACCGGGGCGCCCAGCTGGCCGACGACCTACACCTACACGAGCCTCACCCAGCAGCAGCGGACCGACCCCGCCGGGTCGCACGTGTCCACGCTCGACGCCGGCGGCCGGGTCACGGCGCTCGTCGACCCGCTCCACCCGAGCGGCCCGGCGTTCGGCTGGACCTACGCGGCCACCGGCGCCATCGCCACCCGGACCGACCCGACCGGCAACGTCACGACCTACGGCCGCGACCCGCTCGGGAGGACCACCTCGATCGCCACGACCGGTGCGCCCGGCTGCTCGCATTGCGCCACCGCCACCGACACCTACAACGCCGCCGGCAGCCGGCTCACGGCGCAGACGACCGTGACCGGGGGGACCGCCAACGGAACCGCGACCTACGCCTACGATGCGAACGGGCGCCTGCTCAACTACATTCCGCCGACCACGCCGGCGCAGACGTACACGTGGAACGCCCTCCCGGATCGGACCTCGATCCAGGTGGGCACGGGGCCCATCCGAACGACCGGCTACGACGCCGCGAGCCGCCCGGCCGCGGACGCCTCCCCCCCCGGGCGGAGGAGGGCCGGCCCGGCCGCCTCGAGGAGAGGCGCCAGCGCGGCCCCCTTGAGGACCGCGTCGGCGACGGCCGAGAGGTCCCTCGGTCCCCCCGCGCCGACCGAGAGGCGCGAGACGATCCGCGGAAGGTCCGGGATCCCCGCGAGGCCGCGCTGGCCTTCCCCGCTACGGCGGCCGAGCTCCGCGAGACCATCGAGACCGCCAAGGGTCAGCGGCAGGCGCG
>JBAXFC010000666.1:0-1642 GCA_037140135.1 Chloroflexota bacterium | reverse complement strand
AGACCGGCCTGTCGGTCGCCTTCGACATGCCGACGCTCTACGGTTATGACACCGACGACCCCGAGGCCGAGGGCGAGTTCGGCACCTGCGGCGTCGCCGTCAGCAGCCTCGCCGACATGGAGCTGCTGCTCTCGGGCCTGCCGCTCGACCGGGTCTCCACCTCGATGACGATCAACTCCCCGGCGGCACCGGTCTGGGCGATGTACATCGTCGCCGCGGAGAAGGCGGGCGTGCCGCGGGCGCGCCTCGAGGGCACGATCCAGAACGACATCCTCAAGGAGTTCGTGGCCCAGAAGGAGTTCCTGTTCCCGCCCGAGCCGTCGATGCGCCTCGTGACCGACACGATCGAGTTCGGGACGCGGGAGATGCCGCGCTGGAACACCGTCTCGATCAGCGGGTACCACATCCGCGAGGCCGGCTCCACGGCGGTCCAGGAGCTCGCGTTCACGATCGCCGACGGCATGGCGTACGTGGAGGCGGCGCTGGCCCGTGGACTGGCGGTTGACGAGTTCGCGCCGCGGCTGTCGTTCTTCTTCAACAGCCACTCGGACTTCTTCGAGGAGATCGCCAAGTTCCGCGCCTCGCGCCGGATCTGGTGGAAGCTCATGACCGAGCGCTACGGCGCCCAGAACGAGCGGTCCACCTGGATGCGCTTCCACACCCAGACCGCGGGTGTCTCGCTCACGCCGCAGCAGCCGCTCAACAACCTGACCCGCGTCGCCACCCAGGCCCTCGCGGCGATTCTCGGCGGCACACAGTCCCTCCACACGGACGCCTACGACGAGGCGCTCGCGGTGCCGACGGCCGAGGCCGCGCTCCTCGCGCTGCGCCAGCAGCAGGTGATCCTCGAGGAGACGGGCGTGGCATCCACGGTCGACCCGCTCGGCGGGTCGTGGTTCGTTGAGAGCCTCACGAACCGGGTGGAGCGCGATGTCTGGCGCTACCTCGACGAGATCGACCGGCGCGGCGGCATGCGCAAGGCGATCGAGGAGGGATACCCGCAGCGCGAGATCGCCGACTCCGCGTACCGCTTCCAGCGCGAGGTGGACTCGGGCGAGCGGGGGATCGTGGGGCTCAACCGGTACCTGGACCAGGAGCGGATCAGGATTCCCGTGCTGTCGGTGCCGGCGGGATCGCAGGAGCGGCACCTCGCGCGGCTGGCGCGAACCCGCTCCGAACGGGACGGCACCGCGGTTGCGGCGGCCCTCGCCGGACTTCGCGATGCCGCCTCCCGACCGGAGAGCAGCGAGACCAACCTGATGCCGCACTTCATCCGGTGCGCGCAGGCGTACGCCACGCTGGGTGAGCAGTGCCGGGTGCTGCGCGAGGTCTTCGGGGAGTACCGCGAGCCGGTCTCGGTCTGAAGCGCCGGCTACGACGCCGGCCGGTGCTCCCTGGTGAGTGCCTGCGCCTCGGTAATCGAGTGGGCCACGCCATCGGCCTCGACCGTGGACTGCAGGTTTGGCACCCAGGCCACGCCGCCGCCGACGATCACGCCGATCGGCCGCCCGCCGGCCGCCGTGCGCACGGCCCCAATGGCCTGTGCCAGCTCGCCGACGAGGTCGGGGCTGTTGGCCGAGAGGGCGACCAGGGCCACCTCGTTGCGCTCGACGAAGCGTCCGAGGTCGGCCGCCGGCAGGTC
>JBAXFC010000665.1:0-1643 GCA_037140135.1 Chloroflexota bacterium | reverse complement strand
GTGACGATTGCCGCCTAAAACGGGCATCCCGAGTGCCCAAAAGTAGGGGTTGTCGGTCGATGTCAAGCTGCTTGGAGTCGTTCGGCCTGTGATGCGCTGTCGGGCTTGGGCAGGTTGATGCCGACGGTGCCGGCGGGCATCGGGGTTCGGGGTGGGTGCCGGAATCGTTCGGGATGCGCGGCGTAGTAGGCCTGCTGGGCGTGGTCGCGCTGCTGCCAGAGCGGGCGCCAGGTGCCGTCGTGGACTTCGTCGGGTGAGAACAAGGCGATGCCGGAGTGCTTGTGGTGCTGGTTGTACCAGGGCACGTACCAGGCCATGAACGCCCTGGCCTGCTCGATCGTGTCGAACGTGCCGGGGTAGTTCGGCCGGTATTTCATGGTGCGGAACTCGGACTCGGAGAACGGGTTGTCGTTCGATACGCGCGGCCGGTTATGCGTCTGCGCGACGTCGAGGTCTTTGAGGAGGTCCTTCAGCACGGTGGATCGCATCGCCGGGCCGGAGTCCGCGTGCACCGCGCCGGGGATCCCCTCGATCCCGAAGGCACGCTCGAACATCTCCACGGCAAGGTCGTCGACCTCGCGTTCCTCCACGCGCCAGCCGACGAGCTTGCGGGAGTAGATGTCGATGATCGAGTACGCCTTGAACGCCAGGCCCCGCCACGGGGTCCGCAGGTCGGTGATGTCCCAGCTCCAGACCTGCCCGGGCCCGGTGGCCTCCAGCACGGGCGCTTCCCGCGGGACCCGCCCTGCGTTGCCACGACGGGTCGGGGCGATCGGACGCACGCACTGGTCCTCGATCTGCGAGGCGATTCGCCACCACGACCGGCGAGAGGCGAGCATCACGCCGCCGTCCCACGCGGCGGCGAACGCGTGGTCCACGGACACGCCGTCCTGCCAGCCGGAGGTGATCCGCGCGGCGACCTGGGCACGGTCCGCCCCGCTGATCCGTGACCGGTAGGCACGGTCCCTCTGCGGGACCGGCTCCGCGACGCGGTCCCGAGGGTGGCGCCGGTAGTGCCAGGTCGACCGGGACACGCCCGCGAGCTCGAGCGCCCGCCGCTGGGACCCCAGCGTGACCGTCAACTCCGCGACGAGGCTGTTCTCAGCGGTCAGGAATCGGACGGACCGGTCGGCGTCGGGTTCGCGTCGGGCTCTTGCTCGCTCATCTGATGCAAGAGCCCGATAGCTTTTCCCAGCGCGGTGTTGGTCTCCTCAAGCTCCCGCACGCGGGCATTCAGCCGCGCGACCTCGGCCTCGTGCGCCGCGCGCTCCTGGGCCCGCTGCCGCTCCAGCGCCCTGCGCTTGCCCGGGGGAACCGTCACCGGACCACCCTCCCGCGGAATCAGCCCCCGGTCGAGATCCCCCTCGAACACCGCCGAACGCCACCGCCGAAGCGTGTCGTAGGACACCCCACGAGCGGACAGCCACGAGACCTTCTGCCCATACGGCTGCACCTCGTACTCATGCACGAACTCGCGCATCTCCTGCGCAGTCAACCCCAGTGGAGCCGGCATGCCCCTCACCCCTCACCAGTTGGAAACGACTCACAACCAGCCTGACGTAGAGGGGATGCGGCGCTTTCACGACCGCGCCCTAGTTCTCGCGGGGGTGATCGCCGCCGCGGATCTGGTCGACGGCGTGCCC
>JBAXFC010000664.1:0-1645 GCA_037140135.1 Chloroflexota bacterium | reverse complement strand
ACGTGACCGGCGTGCTGACGATGGGGCACGTGCTGAACAACACGATCCAGGACGTCCTGATCCGCCGCGCCCGCCTGGAGGGCAAGTCGGCGCTCTGGCTGCCAGGCACCGACCATGCGGGCATCGCCACCCAGACCGTGGTCGAGCGCGAGCTGCGCAAGCGCAAGCAGACGCGCCACGACTACGGCCGCGAGAAATTTGTCGAGCAGGTCTGGGCCTGGCGCCAGGAAAAGGGCGGCATCATCCTCGAGCAGCTGCGCCGGCTCGGCGCCTCCTGCGACTGGGACCGCACCGCCTTCACCATGGACCCCGGCTACTCGGAGCGCGTGCGGCACGTGTTCGTCGAGCTGTTCCAGCGGGGCTACATCTACCGCGGCAAGCGCATGGTCAACTGGTGCCCGGCCTCCCTCACCGCCCTCTCCGACGAGGAGGTGATCATGAAGCCGGTCAACGGCACCATGTACCGCGTCCGCTACGAGCTCACCGACCAGCCCGGGATGTTCATCGAGGTCCGGACGACGCGGCCCGAGACGATCCCCGGCGACGTGGCGATCGCGGTGCATCCGGACGATCCCCGCTACACCGCCTGGGTCGGCCGGAAGGTGCGCCGCCCGATCGGGCCGGCGGCGGAGCTCCCCATCATTGCGGACGCGGCGGTGGACCGGGAGTTCGGCTCCGGTGCGCTCAAGATCACGCCGGCGCACGACAAGGTGGACTACGAGATCGGCCAGCGCCACCAACTGCCGGCGATCGACGTGCTCCACCCCAACGGCACGCTCAACGCCCTGGCCGGCCCCGAGCTGGCCGGGCTGGACCGCGCGGCCGGGCGCAAGCAGGCGGCGGCGCTCCTGCAGGCCGCGGGCGCGCTCGTGGCCGAGGAGCCGTATGCGAACAGCGTCGGCTTCTCCGAGCGGGCCGACGTGCCGGTGGAGCCGCGCCTGACCGAGCAGTGGTGGCTGCGCTACCCCAAGGTCGAGGAGGCCAAGGCCGCGGTGCGCGACGGCCACATCCAGTTCCATCCCGAGCGCTGGAGCAAAGTCTACCTGCACTGGCTCGAGAACATCCAGGACTGGTGCATCAGCCGCCAGCTCTGGTGGGGGCACCGCATCCCGGTGTGGTACCGCAAGGGCGCCGACCGCAGCGACCCGCAGAACTGGCACGTCTCCGTCGCCGGCCCGGCCGATCCGCAGAACTGGGAGCAGGAGGAGGACGTCCTCGACACCTGGGCGTCGTCCTGGCTCTGGCCGTTCGCCACCCTCGGCTGGCCCGACCCGGCGCAAATGGCCCGGGACGGCTTCGACTCCTTCTACCCGACCACGACGCTCGTCACCGGGCCCGACATCATCTTCTTCTGGGTGGCCCGCATGATCATGGCCGGGCTCGAGTTCGTGCGCCCGGGCGAGCCGCTCGCGCGGCGGATCCCCTTCCGCCACGTCTACTTCACCGGCATCATCCGCGACCAGCAGGGCCGCAAGATGTCCAAGTCGCTGGGCAACTCCCCCGACCCGCTCGACCTGATCGACGCCTACGGGGCGGACGGCCTCCGCTTCGGCATCATCTCGATCGCGCCCCAGGGGCAGGACATCCGGTTCCAGGAGGACCGCATCGAGGGCGGGAAGAACTTCTGCAACAAGCTCTGGAACGC
>JBAXFC010000663.1:0-1665 GCA_037140135.1 Chloroflexota bacterium | reverse complement strand
CGTGGCATCCGCGGCCACCCTCGCCGACATGGCCGAGCAGCTCGACGCCCTGGTCCGCCAGTTCACCCTGCTCTCGGCGGCAACCTCGAAGGAGTCGCCCGCGGCGGGCCGCGGCAAGGCCGCAGCCTCATCCGGACAGCGCAGGCCGCCCCTCGGCCGGGTCGCCTGACAGCCTGGGCGGCGGCCCTCCCGCCGCCCAACCACCGTGCACCGGGGCGTGACGTGGCCGAGCGTCACGCCCCGACCTCGTCTCAGCCGCCCTCTTCGGCGCCCTCGCCGGCCCCGCTTGCCGGGAGACCTCCCGCCAACGCGTCAACGATGCATCCCACGAGCCACCCGAGCCAGTGGAAGACCATCAGGGGCCAGCCGTCGGGATCGTCCGCATCGGGCTCCGGGTCGTCCTCACCGGTGATGCCCAGCCGTGTCCCGAGGACCAGCCGCAGGTCGTTGCAGACGCCCAGCCAGGCGGCGGCCTGGGCCTCGTCGAGGGTCGTGGCCTCGATGGTCGCCAGGACGGCCGCCCGCTGCCGCGCGCGCCCGTCTGCGAGATCCGCCCGGATCAAGCCCGTGATCTCCGCATCGGCTGCGGGGTCCTCCGGGATCATCGGCGGGTAGAGACGGCCCAGCGCAGGGTCGCGCGATGACGGGTCCTGAGCGACGACTGCGTCGAGCTGCCCCAGCAGTGACCCGATGACCCGCCGCTCCCCGTCGTCGAGACGGAGGGCATACCGGCCGGCGGCCACCCGCTCCACGGGTGCCGGTCGCTGGTCGGGCATGGGAGCCCTAGTCCTCCCGGATGGTGGCCCAGAGCCCGTGGGCGTGGAGCCGCGCGGCGTCGTGCTCGCAGCGCTCGCGGGTGCCCCCGGAGACGACGGCGCGACCCTGGTGGTGGACCTGGAGCATCAGCGTGCGCGCGTGCGCCTCGCTGTAGCCGAAGAGCTTGCGGAAGACGTAGGTCACATAGGTCATCAGGTTCACCGGGTCATTCCAGACGATGACGATCCAGCGCGGGGCGAGCACCGGCGACTCGGCCGGGGTGTCGGCAGTCGTCTCGCGGGTGATCGTGCGCGTCCGGGTGTCGTTGACAGCGTCCATCGGCCCGGATCGTGCCACACCCGGGCGACGGCTGCCGGGCGACGGCTGCCGGGCGTGTTTCAGCCCGCAGGCGCGGGCGACGTCATCCCGAGCGCGACCATCGCCTCGCGGACCTGCTCGACCAGCCCCGGGGTGTCGATCCGGATCAGCCGGCGCAGATCGGTCACCGACCCGTGGTCCACGAACCGGTCCGCCGGGATCCCGACGATCCGGACGACGACCTCGCGCAGCGCGGCATCCGCGAGGCGGGCCTCCTCGAAGGCCTCCACCACCGCGCTGCCGAAGCCGCCCGTGACCACGCTCTCCTCGAACGTGACGACGAGCCGCTTGCCGCGCGCCTGGTCGAGGATCAGCTGGCGGTCGAGCGGCTTGACGAAGCGGGCGTTGATGATCCCCACCGACCAGCCCTCGGCCTCGAGCAGATCGGCGGCCTCGACGGCCCGGTGCGTGATCGGCCCGAAGCCCACGAACAGGATGTCGCGTCCCTCGCGGAGGACCTCCCCGCGACCCACCGGAAGGATCTCGGACGGGTGCGCGGGCAAGCGGAAGCCGGCGTCGCGCGGGTAGTGC
>JBAXFC010000662.1:0-1669 GCA_037140135.1 Chloroflexota bacterium | reverse complement strand
GCAGCGGGGACGGTGCTCACGCGGTCCGGGACTCCTGGACGCTGGGCTGGACAACGGCAGCTTGGCTCGAGGTCGCACGGACGGCCCGGTCGATGCGGGCCCCGGCAGCGTGGGCGCACCGTATGTGTCCCGCGAGGCGGGTGTCAAGCCGGGTGCGCCACGCGCGCCGGTTCCGCCGGGCACCGGCAGAATGGGGCCATGCAGATCCGCCCCGGCCGTTCGGGCACAATCGCCCCGGCCGTCCTCCGCCTGGCGCAGTGGCTCGCCCTGGTCGTCGCCCTTGCGGCCGCCCTCGCCGCCTGTGGCAGCGACGCTCCGGCGGCCCCCACCGGCCCCATCACGCCCGGCACCGGCGCCGCCCCGCGCGAGGTCAACATCATCGCGCGCGACTACGCCTACGTCCCGGCCACCGTCGACCTGGTGCCGGGTGAGACCGTGCTGCTCCACGTGGTCAACGGCGGCCTCGTGATCCACGAGGCGATCCTGGGCGACATGGACGCCCAGCTGGCCTGGGAGACGGCCGAGGCGGCCACCGAGGGACATCCACCCGGCCCCACGCCGTACGTGCCCGATCCGGCGGGCTTCAACGGCCTGCGCGTGGTCGTGGGCTCCGGCCAGCGGGTGGACGTGGTCTGGACCGTGCCCCTCTCGGCCGCCGATGCGGCGTCGGGCTGGTTCGTCGGCTGCCACATCCCCGGGCACTGGGCCAAGGGGATGGTGGTGCCGATCCGGCTCCAGGGCGCCGGAGGTGTCCCGACCCCGCCGTCCGCGGTTCCCTCCCCGGCGCCTTCGGGTGGGCCGTCCGGCACGGGTGGGGGCTGACCGCCGGGTCCAAGGTCATCCGATGGTCCCGAAGTGCTTGGGGACGCGTCGTCACGGCCCCGTGCGGTGGTAAGGTTCACCCCGGTGCGTGGTGGCCCGCGCGCCATGAGGCCGCGGCAACCCCCTTCAGGAGATCATTCGAACATGGCGTACGTGATCGCCGAGCCCTGCGTCGACGTGATGGACACCGCATGCGTGTCCGTCTGCCCGGTGGACTGCATCCACCTCGAGGAAGGCAACGACCGCAAGCTCTTCATCGATCCCAACGAGTGCATCGACTGCGGCGCCTGCGAGCCCGAGTGCCCGGTCAACGCAATCTTCCCGGAGGAGAGCCTCCCGTCCGAGTGGGCCGGCTACGCAGCCGTTGATGCCCTGTGGTTCACGGACAAGGCTGCGGCCCGGGCTGCCCTCGAGGCGCTCAAGCCGGCCTGAGGCCACCAGCCGGGCGGTTCGACCGCTCGTCGAAGCCTGCGGCCCCGCAATTGCTGCGGGGCCGTTTCGATTCCCGGGGCCGTTTCGATTCCCGGGGGTTCTCGCACGCCCGCCCGTAGACTGGGCCCGTGAACATCGTCTCCCTCTCGCCCGCCGCCACTGAGATCCTCTTCGCCCTCGGGCTCGAGGAGGAGGTGGCCGGCGTCTCCGCCCGCTGCGACACCCCGCCCGAGGTCATCGCGCTGCCGCGTGTGACGTCCGGAGCCGGCCTGCGCCTGGAGCGGATCCTCGATCTCGAGCCGGACCTCGTGGTCATCGGTGGCGATGCGCCGCCAACCTGGGCGCGCGAGGTCCGCGACGCCCTGGCCGCCGACGGCATCGATGCCGAGGTGCTCGCCCTCGACCCCATCTCGGT
>JBAXFC010000661.1:0-1670 GCA_037140135.1 Chloroflexota bacterium | reverse complement strand
GTCTTGAAGCGCACCGGGTCCTGCTTCTCGACCATCCGGAAGCGGGTCTCGCCGCGCTGGTACTGGGCGACGGTCGCCGTCGGCGCGCCCGAGTCGAGGGCGAGCGGCGGCTGCCCCTGCGCGATGCGCCGGGGGTCGAACCGGAAGAGGGGCCAGATGCCGGAGGCGACCGCGAGCTTCTGCTGCTCGCAGCCCCACGCCATGTCGTAGCCGTGGGCGATGCAGTGGCTGTAGGCGATGATGATCGAGGTGCCGTGGTACGACTCGGCCTCGGCGAACGCCTTGGCCGTCTGGGCGTCCTTGGCGCCGAAGGCGACGCGGGCGACGTAGACGTCCCCGTAGGCCATCGCCATCAGGCCGAGGTCCTTCTTCCCCCGCTCCTTGCCCGCGGAGGCGAACTTGGCGGCGGCGCCGATCGGGGTCGCCTTGCTCTGCTGGCCGCCCGTGTTGGAGTAGACCTCCGTGTCGAGGACGAGGATGTTGACGTCGCGGCCGAGGGAGAGGACGTGGTCCAGGCCGCCGTACCCGATGTCGTACGCCCAGCCGTCGCCGCCGACGATCCAGACGTTCTTCCTCACGAGGTAGTCGGCTACCGAGCGCAGGCGCGCGGCCTCGGGAGAGGAGACCCCCGAGAGCTTGCCGCGCAGCTCGGCCACGCGGCGGCGCTGCTCCAGGATCCCCTTCTCGTCGGACTGGTCCGCCTTCAGGATCGCGTCGCAGAGCTCGGCGCCGACCGAGCCGGAGAGGCCGAGGACGAGCTGCCGGGCGTGCGCGGAGTGGGCGTCGAGGCCGAGGCGCATCCCGAGGCCGAACTCGGCGTTGTCCTCGAAGAGCGAGTTCGACCAGGCCGGCCCGCGCCCGTCGCGGTCGACGGCGTACGGGGTGGTCGGAAGGTTCCCGCCGTAGATCGACGAGCAGCCCGTCGCGTTGGCGACGAGCATCCGGTCGCCGCAAATCTGCGTCATCAGCTTGACGTACGGCGTCTCGCCGCAGCCGGAGCAGGCGCCGGAGTACTCGAAGAGGGGCTGGAGGAACTGGGAGCTCTTGACGTCCCCCGGCTTGATCTTCGTCCGGTCGGGCTCGGGGAGGGCGAGGAAGAACGAGTAGTTCTTCCGCTCCGTCTCGCGGATCGGACGCTGCGGGGCCATGTTGATCGACTTGACCTTGGGCTGGGCCTTGTCCTTGGCCGGGCAGACCATGACGCAGAGGGCGCACCCCGTGCAGTCCTCCGGCGCGACCTGGATCGTGTACTTCTGCCCCTTGAAGTCGGCGGCCTTGTAGTCCATCGACTTGAAGGTGGCCGGCGCGTTCGCGAGAGCGGCCGGGTCGAAGACCTTCGCGCGGATCGCCGCGTGCGGGCAGACGAAGGCGCACTTGTTGCACTGGATGCAGAGCTTCTCTTCCCAGACCGGGATCTCGAGGGCGATGTTCCTCTTCTCCCATCGCGCGGTCGCCGTCGGCCACGTGCCGTCCGGCGGGAAGGCCGAGACGGGAAGCCAGTCCCCCTTGCCCGCGAGCATGACCGCCGTGACCTTCTGGACGAACTCGGGCGCCGCGGCCGAGACGATCGGCGGGCGGCTCGTCTTCGCGGAGGGGGCGGCAGGCACCGCCACCTCGAAGAGGTTCGCGAGCGTGGCGTCGACCGCCTCGAAGTTGCGGCGAACGACCTC
>JBAXFC010000660.1:0-1676 GCA_037140135.1 Chloroflexota bacterium | reverse complement strand
GCGCCGGCCTGGAGCGCCTTGCGGGGCGCCTTCTGGATGCCGGGCAGGTCGATGGCGACGCGCGGCGGGTTCCGGAGCTCGATGACCTCGAACGTGCCGATCGCTCCGTTGGCCTGGATCACCACGCGGTCGCCCTCCACCTTCACGCCGGTGATGGCGGTGGCGGGGGTGCGGGGGCTCGCCTCGTCGACGCGCCGGAGCAGGACGTTGTCGTCGCCGGTCGCGACCGGGGGCTCCGGGGCGGGAGCCGGAGCGAGGACCGGGGCCACCGGAACGGACGGGGCGGCCGGCTGGGGTTCACGCGCGGCCAGGCCGGGCAGGACCTTCACCCGGACGGTGTCGCCGTCGGGTGCCACCTCGTATCGGGAGGCGGCCTCGAGCCCGATGACCACCCGGCCGACGCTGGTCTTGTCGTCCTGGTACTGGGCCGTGCTCACCGAGGAGACGCCGCCCCGGTCCACCCGGATGGGAGACGTGACCGCGGTGACGTCGCCGCCGGAGACGTCGACCACCAGCCGCGGCGGGTCCTGCAGCTTGAAGACCGTGTAGCTCGGCGCGCGGCTGGCCCGGATCTCCACCTCGACGCTGCCGTCGCGGTCGGCGACGTCCACGGAGCGGATGACGTTCTGGGCTGGCGGCCCTGCGGCCCCTGGGTCGGGCCATGCGAGCAGCCCGGCGAGGGCGATTCCGGCGAGGATCTGGGTGTGGTTCCGCATCGCGCTACTCCTCGAGGTTCAGCGACTGTTCCTTGGGAAGCCGGAGGGCGGTCTCGGTCTTCTCCCGCGTCCCGTCGGCGCGCATCGCCCACTCCGTCACCACGACCTCACCGGTGCGGACGGTGGTCACGACCCCGCCGTTCTTGCCGATGCAGGCGCCCTTGCGGACCGAGTACCCGACCCCGTTCGGTGCCTCGACCATCGCCAGCGGGTCGGCGAGGCCGGTGATCACGGCGACGAGGCGCAGCTGGTCGAGCTCGAACCGGCCGAGCGGCGTGCTGCAGCGGGTGACCACGGCGCCGGTGGTGGCGCGCAGGTCGCCCACGAAGCTCTTGAACGGATCCCGCTTGCCCACCGACGAGTAGGCGACCTCGGCGTCGGGGGCCGGCGCGGCGGGCGCCGGCGCGGCGGCGGCGGCCTTGGCCGCGGCCTGCGTGGCCCGGGGAGCCGCGGACTTCTTCTCGCCGCAGGCGGCGGCGAGCAGGAGGGCCAGGACCGCGACGATCGGGAGCGGGCGGTTCATGGCTTTGCCCCCGGGGCGGCGGGCTTGGGCTGGACGAACATGAAGGTGGTGACCAGGAACCTGCCGTTCAGGATCACCTTGCCGCCGGTGTCCTTGGGCGTGTCGAGCTGGATGTTGTTCACGTTGACGATGCGGCGCAGCCGGGCCAGCGAGTCGAAGAAGGTCACCACCTCGTGGAAGTTCCCGGTGACCTGCATGTTGATGGGCACCCGGGCGTAAAACCCTTCGTTCACCTCGGCCATCGGCTCGATGCTGGCGATCTCCAGGCCGGCCTTGCGCGCCCGTTCCTGGAAGAGCTGGAGGAGCTCGTCGATCTTCTTCTGCTCGGGCAGCTCGGCGAGGGCCTCCTGCAGGCGGGCCTCGAGCAGTTCCTTCTCCCGCCGGAACTGGTTCAGGTTGTTGGCGATGGCGGTCTTCTCGATCAGGTCGTTGTCGAG
>JBAXFC010000659.1:0-1691 GCA_037140135.1 Chloroflexota bacterium | reverse complement strand
GAGAAGTGGGTTGCCAGTCCCCGGACCACGTCCGGGTTCGCGGGATCGGGCGCGAGCGGCGTGAGCGGCGAGATGCTCCCGGTGGCCGCGTCGTAGTAGGCAAGCATCGGGATGTGCGTCGCGTCCGCGGGCGTGCCGTCCCGGATCGCAATCCCCACGGTCGCGGGCGACGCCAGGGCCTCAGCGCCGGCGATCGTGTACAGGTCCGACACCGGCGTGATGGCACCGCCCCAGCCCTCACCCCCGATGCCGTCCACCGTGGACGCGCTGACCTGGACTGCGGTCCCATCGGCGAGGGCGCCGGCCGCGAGCGTGACGGAGAGCGCTCCTGCACGGATCTTCGTCTCGCCCGCCACGGTCGTCGTCTCCGGCGCCCCGGGCGCTCCGGTCGCGAGCGAGCCCGCTAGAACTGGGGTGGTCTCCTCGGCCGGGATGTCACCGGTCTCGGAGTCGGGCAGAACCGTCGTGGGTGGCGGCGTGCCGAGGGCCGGGTCGTCGGGCTGGAGCGGGCCGGCGGACGCACCAGGCGTGGCGGACGCAGCGGCAACCTCACTCGGGCGGGGTGTCCCCGGAGCGCTCGATGGTGCGCCGGACGCGGCAGGGCCGCCGCAGGCGGCGAGCACGATGGCGAGGACCAGGGACTGGGCCGGGGTCAGGCGACGAGCGGACATGAACGGCCTCGAGGCGGACGTTGGACCACCACCATGCCGTGCGATACCGCAGCGTCAATGGGTAATCCGTGGGTACGGACTTGCGCCAGAGCCCGCCGGGCGACGCGCCGCCCCCGGCCGTTGTCCTCGGCGACAGAGCAGCCGAACGCTGACGGACCCCTCCCGGGTTCACTCCCGAACCCGGGACATGCGGGTACCCGGCGCCCGGGACGCTCCGCCACGTCACCCTGCGTCCTGGCGCTGGCATGCGACCGACCGCAGGAGCGGCGGCAGGGGACGTCCGGGCGTGGAGCGTGTGCCCTCGTGCCACCTGGCCCGCTGCGATTGACGGGTCGCTGCCACGCGCGCTGGAGCGTTTGTCACGCGACCGTCATGCCGCCGCTCAAACTGAGGGAGACCGACACGCGTCCCCCCCCGGAAAGGCAGTCCCACATGAGCAGCACCGCCACCCCGCCGATCGAGCAGGCCTACAAGCTGCCGGTCAACGCTGTCCTTCGTCACCGCGCCCGCGCGTTCAGCCGCCGTTCCGGGAAGGCGGTTGCGGTCGTCGTGGCCCAGGGCGGGCCCGTCCTCCCCGCCCACCGGGCCGTCCACCTGGCGCACGCCGTGGACCTCGCCCTCGCCAACGTGGACCTCCACGCCGGAGACGCGAAGACCACCCTCTCGTCGCGCGTGCGCGCGGGGCGGCTCTTCGTGCGCGTCTCGGACAACGGGGTTGGCCTGGATCCGCTGCGGACGGGCGGTGGAGCGGGCCTGGGCCGGATCCACGCCCATGCAGCCGCAGCGGGTGCGCGCGTCTGGCTGGAGACCCTGTTCGCGGGCGGGACCGACGTCGTCTTCGAACTGCCGCTGGCCTGAGCCGGCCGGTTCGGCCTCGCCGGGCGCGGCGGACCCGTCGGACGCACCGCCTGCACGGTGCGCGCGGCCGGGGACGGCCTGATCCGGGGCTGGTCAGGAAGGGGAAGTGGCTCCGGCGGTAGGACTCGAACCTACGACATGGTGATTAACAGTCACCCGCTC
>JBAXFC010000658.1:0-1697 GCA_037140135.1 Chloroflexota bacterium | reverse complement strand
CTGGCGGCGGTAGAAGACGTCGGAGAAGCTCTTGAGGTCCACGTTGGCGGCATCGAGGACGCCGGCCAGGAGGGCAGCCGCCTCGGGGGTGGCGTAGCCGTCGGTGATGAACAGGTTGCGCAGGCCGGCCGCGCGGGCCAGCGCCCCGATCTCGAGCGCGTACTCGAGGAAGACCGTCGGCTCGACATAGGTGTAGGCGATCGATCCCGCCCCCGAGGCGCGCGCCTCGCGGACGATCCTGGCCGGGGTCATCGGCCGCTTCGTGACCTCGGCCTCGAGCCGCGGCGCCTGGGCCAGCTCCCAGTTCTGGCAGAACGTGCAGTGGAACGGGCACCCGGTGGTGGCGATGGAGTACGCGAGCGAGCCCGGGTCCACGTGGAACAGTGGCTTCTTCTCGATCGGATCGAGGGCCGATGCGGCGACCGCGCCGTAGGCCGTGCACCAGAGCGTGCCGTCCCGGTTCTCGCGGACGCCGCAGATGCCCCGGCGACCCGGCCGCACCAGGCAGCGGTGCGCGCAGACCCCACACCGGACGCTGCCGTCGTCCTCGCGCGTGGCGAGGATCGACCGTGTCGCCGGCGGCTGGTAGCTGGGCAGCAGGTGGAGATCTGGCACCGCTCGGAGTCTCACCCCCGGGAGGCCGTCTGCCAATGGGTCATCCGGGCCAATTGCACGACGAAGCGCATCGAATCGGGCCGGATGGGTCAGGCGTCAGCCCGCTGGTTCGGCCACGATGCCGCAGCCAGCAGCAGGAGGAGGACGCATCCATGACGACGCCCACCGCGGGTCCGGCTCCCGTCGAGGTTTCGGAGCCCGATCGCGCCCGCCTGCTGGAGCTCGCTCGGGCCGCAGTCGGGGTCGCCGCCGGGGCGCGCCAGCAGGGCGACCTCGATGACGCGATCGATGCCGGACCCGTGCCCGCGTTCCCGGCTGCCGTGTTCGTGACGCTGCTCGTGCGGGACGAGCTCCGCGGCTGCATGGGAACCCTGGACCCGGACGGAGCCGTGTGGGCGGCAGTCGTGGAGACCGCGGGCTGGGCCGCCCGCCGCGATCCCCGCTTCGAGCCGGTCCGTGCCCGTGAGCTGGCGTCCATCAAGATCGACGTCTCGATCCTGGGGCCGATGGAGCCGCTTGCGGACCCGGCCACGTTCAGGCCCGGCACCGACGGCATCGTGATCATGCGCGCCGGCCACCGCGGCCTCCTGCTGCCCGAGGTGGCCGACGACGTGGGACACGGGCCCACCGACATGCTCGAGGCGGTCTGCCGCAAGGCCGGGCTGCGCAGCGGTGCGTGGCGGGAGGAAGGGACCAGCCTGTCCGTCTTCCGGACGCTGCGGTTCGGCGGGCCGGCCCTCGTCGCGCAGGCTGCGCCCGGCGCGTAGGCGGCGCCCGGCGCACGGGCGGCTCCCCGTACGATGCCCGCAGGAGGCGGACGAGTGACGATGCGGTTCGGGGCAGGGTTCTGGGTCCAGCGCACCGGGTGGCCGGCGCTGCGCGAGGCCGTTCTGGCCGCGGAGGGCGCCGGCTTCGACGACCTCTGGATCGACGACCATCTCGTCTCCGACGAGGCCGACTGGCGCGACGACAAGCTCGAGGGCTGGACGACCCTCGCCGCCGTCGCCGCCATCACGACCCGGTCGCGCGTGGGGCACATGGTCACGGCCAACACGCTGCGCAACCCGGGCCTCGTGGCGAAG
>JBAXFC010000657.1:0-1704 GCA_037140135.1 Chloroflexota bacterium | reverse complement strand
GAGGAAACGATCAAGTAGCCGGGGCTCGGGCGGTGGCCGACCGGTGGTGGGCCGGCCGCTCGGCGAGGCGCTGGGGGCCGGGGACGGCGTCGCGGAGGTGCTGGCGCTCGGAGCCGGCGAGGCGGAGGCCGTGGCGCTGGGCCGCGGGGTCGCAGTAGGTCGCGGCGTGGAGCGCGGCGTGGGGCGCGGGGTCGCCGTCGGCGTCGGCGTGGGCGTCACCTTGGCCACACCCACCGCGAACAGGCCCAGCGACGTCACCGTCCCGCACATCTCGCCGGTGGCGGAATCCATCGGCGTCGATGCCAGGTGCCAGGCCCTGCCCGACTGGTCGTAGTGGTAGAGCCCGGGCTTCCGCCCGTGGAGCGCCGCCCGGTCCAGGAGCACGCAGACCGTGACCGGCCCGCTGAAGGTCGCCGTGCTGGCGAGCCGCACGTAGTACGGCGGGCTGGTGAGCGTGAAGCCCGTGGGGTTCACGTACCCCGCCTGGCCCGGCCGGAGCACCGATCCCGTGACCGTGCCCCCGGGCGGCGCCACCGAGGCGAAGCTGAGCATGACCACGGTGCCGCTGCCGGCATCGCTGAACATCGCCATGGCGTTGCTGCCGGCCGGCAGGGCCACCGCCGTTCCGAGGGGATCCGGCACGTCTGCCCGGATCCCGTACAGCGGCGGGATCGCCACCGGCGTGGAATGGAGGTCAACGGTCACCGTCACCGGCGATGACCCGCCCGCTGTGGACGGCAGGTTCACGGCCGACTCGAGCACCTCGCCCGACGCGTCGAGCAGCATGGTGGTGATGGGCAGCGCCGCGCACGCGGCCGGCACGTTGCCCAGCCGGACGCCCACCACCGACGCGACCGCCGCGCTCGTGTCCACGTCCCAGCCCACGGTCACGGCGGTTCCGGCAGGGTCACACGCGGGCAGCCGGACCGATGCGTGGGCAACGACACCCACCGGGGGCGGAGCGCTCCGGATGGTCTCGACGGTCCCCGCGGCCATGACGACGCCGATGGCCGCCGCCAGCAGGACGTCGCGACCGCGGGCGGCCAGCGCGCTCCTGCCGCGCATGTCAGCCGGCCGACTGGCGCTTGCGGAGGTGGTCCCACAGGAGCGAGACGGCCAGCAGGGCGCCGATGGCCCCCAGCACGATGGGGTTCTTGAGCGTCTCGAGTGCCCAGCCGACGCCCGGGATCGTGACCACGTCCTTGCCGACGATGGTGTCCGCGTGCGGCGTCATGGGGTCCGGCGCGTCCTTGTTGTCGCCCTGGACCACCCAGCCGGCCGCGGCGTCACCGCCCACGATGCGGTGGATGATCGCGCCCTGCGCGCCCACCGCCGGGCGGAAGGAGATGATGTCGCCCACGGCGTAGGTCGCCTGCGGGATGACGATGGCGAGGTCGCCCGTGTGGAGCGTGGGCTCCATCGAGACACCGTTCACGAACGTGAAGCTGGTGAACCCGCCCAGCGCCACCGGGCGGAAGACCACGAACAGGACCGCGAACGCCAGGAAGACCACCCAGGAGGCGATGGAGCCGATGGACGGGTGGCGGCGGCTGGTCGGGAGGGTGGCGGCTTCGGTGCTCATGTTGGTGACGGCTCCGGTGCAGGCGTCGCGGTGGCCTCGCTGTCAGCGCCGCCGGTGGCCACACCTGCCCCGACCCCCACTCCGGCCCCGACGCCGACGCCGACCCCTGGGCCGACACCGAC
>JBAXFC010000656.1:0-1709 GCA_037140135.1 Chloroflexota bacterium | reverse complement strand
GCATCAAGAAGCTCGCGGGCAACGATCTGATCCGCGCCTATCAGGGGTTCCGAAATTATACCGGCAATAGCATGGACGACAAACCGTTCACCGCCACCGCTCCGCTGCCGTGGTCGCTGGTGGGTCTCGTCGGGGTGGTCCTGCTGTGGCGCGCCCGGCCGCTGCGGCTGCTGATCGCCGTGTCGGCCATCGTCTTCCTCCTCGACACCCTGGTCTTCCCGGTCGCCACGCTGTTCGGGACCTACCTCCACGGATCCGTCCCTGCGCTGGCGCTGCTCGCCATCGGCGCCATCGAGGTGGCCTTCCGGCTCGGCAGCCTGGCCGCCTGCTGGGACGCCGGTCGCCCGTGGCCGGTCGCCCGCGCCGCGGCCGTCATCGTGGCCGTCGTGACCGCCGGCTCCCTGGTCGCGGGCACGGTCACCGGCGCACAGGCCTACGCGAGCTGGGCCAACGCGATCCCCTCCCGGTATGCGGCCTTCTCGGAGACCCTCGCTGCCGTCGGCCTGGGTGATGCCGTCGTGATCGCCTCGCACCCTGGCTGGGTCTGGCGCGAGACCGGACACCCGGCGCTCGTCCTCCCGGACGAGGACGCCGCGAGCATCCTGTCGCTGGCCTCGGCCTACGGCGCGAGCGTGATCGCCGTGGACGGCGCGGACGGCCGCTGGCCCGACGCCGCCACCGCGACCGGCTGCCTCGTCCCCGTGCCGCTGACCCCTGCGGCTGCCCCGCTGACCGCCTTCTTCATCCGCTGCACGACGAGCCCCTGACGCGACCACCGGCACTGGGCAGAACGGGTCTTGCATCTCGTGGCACCCGGTGCCATACCTCCGTGTGGAGGTGGAGCGCAGATGAAGGCAGCAGGCAAGGTCATCGTCGTCACGGGCGCCGGCAGCGGCATGGGTCGCGAGACCGCCCTCGGGCTCGTCCGGCGCGGCGCGAGGGTCGCCGCCGTGGACATCAACCCCACCACGCTCGCGGAGACCGCGGGCCTGGCGGGTTCGCCGGACGCGATCGCCACGTTCGTGGTCAACATCACGGACCGGGCAGCCGTGGAGGCGCTCCCGGGGGCCGTCGCGGAGCGCTTCGGGGTGGTGGATGGCGTGATCAACTGCGCTGGGATCATCCAGCCCTTCGTGCGCCTCAAGGACCTCGAGTACGCCGCCGTCGAGCGGGTCATGAACGTGAACTGGTGGGGCACGCTGTACATGACCAAGACCTTCCTGCCCGTGCTCCTGGCACGACCGGAGGCCCACATCGTCAACATCTCGAGCATGGGCGGCTTCCTGCCGGTGCCGGGACAGACGATCTACGGCGCCTCCAAGGCGGCCGTGAAGCTGCTCACCGAGGGCCTCCACTCCGAGTGCGCGGGCACGAGCGTCCACGTGACGGTCGTCTTCCCGGGCGCGGTGGCGACCAACATCACGGTCAACTCCGGGGTGGCCATGCCCGAGATGACGGCCGCCGCGTCCGAGGGCAGGCAGTACAAGACCCTCTCGGCCGCCGATGCCGCGACGATCATCTGCGACGGCATGGAGCGGGACCGGTACCGCGTCCTCGTGGGTGGCGACGCGACGTTCCTCGACCGCTTCTACCGGCTCAGCCCGGCGCGGGCCGCGGGCTTCATCGCCGGCAAGATGAAGGACCTGCTCGGCTCCTAGGAGGCTGTGTCGGTAATCGCCACCCGTTGAGGCGGCCCGGGTGCGAGAATC
>JBAXFC010000655.1:0-1721 GCA_037140135.1 Chloroflexota bacterium | reverse complement strand
TCCTCGGGCTCGTCGGGCTCGTCCGGCTCGTCGTCGGGCGACAGCTCCTCGTCGTCCTCCTCCAAGCCCCCGGCGGGCGACTGAGCGACCGATGCCTGCTGCCGCCGCGGACTGGATCACCCTCGCCGAGGCAGCCGAGCTCCTGGCCGCCGCGAACGTCCACTTCCAGCCGGAGACGATCGGCGGCTGGGCCCGGAGCGGACGGCTCGCGAGCATCAAGCTCGGTGGCCGCCGCTACGTCCGGCGGGGCGAGGTCAAGGCCCTGATCACCGCCCCACGACGGGTCCGGGCCGAGGACATCCAGCCCGTCCTGTTCGAGGACCTGGGCTGACCCGGTGAGCACCGGTGGCGTCAGATCGCGGGTTGACGGCCTGGTCGCCCGGGGCAGGAAGGTCGCTGACCGCGTCCTCGAGGTCCCGATCGTACGGACCCTGGTGGCGACGCTGGAGGTGTACGACACCGCGGGCGGCGGCCTTGTCGCGAACGGCCTCGCCTACGCCGCGCTGTTCGCGATGGTGCCCGGGCTGCTGCTCGTGCTCTCGGTGGTGGGCCTGGTCGTCGCGGATCCAGCCGCTCAGAAGCAGATCGTCGAGGCCATCGTGAACGCCTTCCCGCCGCTGCAGGGGTTCGCCCAGGCGGCGTTCGCGCAGGTGTCGGCGGGCGCGGTGCCCACCGGGATCGTTGCCATCGTGGGCCTGCTCTGGGGGTCGAGCCGCTTCTATGCGGCGCTCGACGTCGCCCTGTCGCGGGTGTTCCACAAGGAGCGGCGCCGCAACGAGCTGGAGCGTGGAGTCCGCGGGATCCTGGTCAGCATCGTGTTCGTGGCGCTGCCACTGCTGGTCGTGATCCTGGGTTCGGTCATCTCCTGGCTGATGGATCTCGCGCCGAGGGACACGCAGGTCCAGGGTGCCATCAGGACACTCCTCCAATTGGGATCCCCGGTCGGGTCCTCGATCCTGTTCATCGGCGGCACGGTGCTGGTCTACCGGTACGTGCCACCGGTCCGGGTGCCGATGCGGACGCTGTGGGTGCCGTCGGTCGCGATCGGTCTGATCGTGGGCGGGTTCACACAGCTGTTCGTCTTCATCGCACCGAGGATGCTCGGCTGGGCGTCCCTGTTCGGCGCGCTGGTCGCCGTGTTCGCGGTGCTGGTGTGGCTCTCGATCAGCCTCAACGTCCTGCTCATCGGTGCGTGCTGGGCGCGGGTCCGACTTGCGGCAGAGGCGCACCGGGCGGCGCTTGCCGTGGACCGGGAAGGGAAGCACCCGGACGAGTAGATCCAGGCCGACATGGGGCCTGGTGGGGAGTCAGCCCTGGCGGGTGCCGCAGCGGCGGCAGAAGCGGGCGTTGGCGGAGAGCGGCAGGCCGCAGTTCACGCAGGGCTGGGCAGAGGCCGCCGGGGCGGGCGCGCCGGTGGTCTTTCGCGGGCCACTCCCGAGGACCTCGCGAGCGGACGCCACCCAGACTGCGGCGGCCTCGTCCGGTGCCACGGGCAGGCCGTCCGGCGCGGACGCCGGGACGGATGTCCCCGACGGGCCGCGGGCCCAGACGGGCATGGTGGGCCACATCGGGGTCGCGGCGGTGCCGTCCTCCGGGGCGACCGTCAGCCACGGGACCGCGACCGGCTCGGGCTCCACGACCGCCGCGACCGGCTCGGGCTCCACGGCCGCCGCGACCGGCTCGGGCTCCACGGCCGCCGCGACCGGCTCGGGCTCCACGGC
>JBAXFC010000654.1:0-1739 GCA_037140135.1 Chloroflexota bacterium | reverse complement strand
TGCTGCGGCTGCTCCGCGTCTTCCGCGTCTACCGCGTCATCCGCCTGCTGCGCCAGCACGGCACCAGGGAGGTGGTCGGGGACCTCTCGGCCCGGCGGGCCTCGGCGACGTTCTACCTGACCATCTTCCTGGTCATCGTCGTGGTGGAGTTCGCGGCGATCGGCGTGCTCGCGGTGGAGCACGGTGTTGCGGGCGCCAACATCCGCAACGCGGGGGACGCCCTGTGGTGGGGGCTGGTCACGATCACCACGGTGGGCTACGGGGACGCGTACCCGGTGACGGGAGCGGGCCGGATCGTGGGCGTCTTCCTCCTGTTCGCCGGCATCGCCCTGTTCTCGGTCCTGACCGGCTTCATCGCCAACATCTTCCTGGCCCCGCGCACCGACTCCCGTCCTCCCGCCGAGCCCGGGACGGTGGCTGCCGAGATGGGGGTGCTGCGGGCGATGCTCGACGAGCAGGATCAGCGGACGGCCGCGATGCGCGCCCGGCTCGCCGGCCTCGAGCAGCGGCTGCCGAAGGAGTAGTGGCGTGGCTGCAGGCGATGCTCCCCGCACCGGTGATCGGGCCCGCGTCCGCCGCCTCGTCGTGCGCGACATGGAGCACCTTCGCCCCGGCGAGCAGCGCGCCTGGTGGCTGAGGGACGCGCTCGCGGCGGATCCGGGGCAGGTCTGCCCGCCGCCCTCCCGGGACGTCGAGGCGGACGTGGTCATCGTGGGCGGCGGGTACACGGGCCTCTGGACGGCCTGGTGGCTCACCGAGCAGGATCCGGACCTCCGGGTCGTCATCCTCGAGGCGGACATCGTGGGCGGCGGGGCGAGTGGCCGGAACGGCGGCTTCCTCACGGGCTGGTGGGACGACCTGACGGGTCTCGTCCACTCGTTCGGCCGGGACGCCGGGCTGGCCGCTGCGATGGCGCTCGACGGTGTGCCCGCATGGATCGGCGCCTGGGCGGAACGCCACGGGGTGGACGCAGGCTGGCGGCCCGGCGGCACGCTCGTCGCGTCCTCCTCGCCGGTCCAGGACGACGCCTGGGGCGCGACCCTCACCCTTGCCGCGGAGCTGGGCGTGGCTGACCGGTTCCTGCCCCTGTCCCCGGCCGACGTCCGCGCCCGCAGCGGCTCGCCGGTGCTGCGTGGCGGCGTCCTCATCCCGTCCGATGCCTCGGTGCAGCCCGCGCGCCTCGCCCGGGGGCTGCGGAGGGTCCTGCTCGCGCGCGGCGTCACCATCCACGAGGGGACCAAGGTCGCGGGCATCACGACCGATGACGACCGGGTCCGGGTCCGGACCTCGCTGGGACCCGAGGTGCGGGCCGCCCACGCCGTGCTTGCGGTGAACGCCTGGGCGGCCGGCTGGCCGGGCGCGGGCTTCGGGTCCCGGATGATCACCTGGTCCAGCTACATGGTCCTCACCGAGCCGGTCCCGGAGCGACTGGCGGCGATCGGCTGGACGGGGGGCGAGGCGATCACCGACTGCCGGTTCTCCAACCACTACTTCCGGACCACGGCCGACGGCCGGATCGCGTTCGTCTCCGAGCGGTGCGGCTACAGCCTCCAATGCAACCATGATCCGCGATTGGACGAGACCTCGTGCAATCTCTACGTGATGCAGGCCGACGGCTCGGGCATTCGCCGGTTGAGCGTCAACAAGGACGGCGACTACCTGCCGCACTGTCTGGACGACGGCACGATCGGCTACACCCGCTGGGAGTATCAGGAGCGCAACCTCACGCAGATCCAGTC
>JBAXFC010000653.1:0-1745 GCA_037140135.1 Chloroflexota bacterium | reverse complement strand
GCCGTAGCCGCGGTACCGCCGCGCACTCGTGGCGACGATGGCACCGCGGTCCGTGGTGACCCGGTCGCTCACCCGCCGGACGCGGTTCATCAGCGCCCGATCGTCGTGCACCTCGTCGATCCGGGATCTCGGGAACCCTCCCACCCGCTCGTACATCTCGGCCCGGATCCCGCAGTTCGAGCCGGTCAGCAGCCGGAACCGGGCGCGATACCCGGGGCGCCAGTTGCGGAGGACCGCCGCGAAGGCGCCCCCCTTCATGAGCAGGGCCACCGCGAGGTACTCGCCCCGGGTGAGTCGCTCGTCGGCACGAGCCACGACCCGCCCGGCGATGAGGTCCATCCCCCCGGCCAGCCCGTCGCGCATCCGTGCCGCCCAGTCAGCCCGGGGGAGTGAATCGGCGTCGGTCCGAAGGAGGTACCGCGCGCCGCCGGCCAGGGCGACGCGCATTCCCGTGTCGGCCGCAGCGCCGGTCCCGCGTTCGGGCTCGACAACGAGCCGCAACCCGATCCCCGCGGCCGCGAAGGCGGTGGCGCCGGCTCGGACGATCTCGGCCGTCCGGTCCGCGCTCACGTTGTCCACGATGCAGACCACGAGCGGTCGCAGGCTCTGGGCCCGCAGGGCGTCGAGCGTCCCGCCGAGGCTGCGCTCCTCGTCGAACGCCGGCACGGTCACCCAGGTGTCGGCGTCGCCCGGGGCGAGGAGCTCGACCGGGCGCTTGTCGAGCGGGACGGGAGCCACCGGGACACGCGGCCGTCCCTCGAACTCGTCGAACCGGGTGCCGTCCCGGCTCACAGCACGAACGCGAGGGTCGCGAGGGAGAGGCCGGCGCCCAGCCCGAAGAACAGGACGCGGTCGCCACGGGTGACCCGCCCCGCCTCGCGGGCAAGGCTGAGGCCGAGCGGCAACGATGCCGCCGCCACGTTGCCGTGCTCGGCGACCGTGAACATGACCCGCTCGCGCGGCAGCCCGAGACGCTCCACGAACTCGTCCGCGAGCGGCGCGGTCACCTGGTGGATCAGGAACAAGCCATAGTCGTCCCGGCTGGTCGAGGTCTCGCGGAACACGCGCAGGCCGATGTCGCTGTCCACCGAGCGGAACGCATCGCGCAGCCGGGCTCCGTCACCACCGGCGTACGAGAACTCGTCCCCTCGCGGATGTCGGGAACCACCGCCGGGCACCTGGCTGATCCACCAGTGCGCGGATTCGGAGTGGACGTGGTGGTAGAAGATCCCCCGCTGCCCGTCACTCGGCTCGAGGGCGATCGCTCCACCCGCATCTCCCACGGTGTAGCCGAGGAAGGCGTCGCGGAAGCCGCGCACGCCGTCGACCTGGTAGCGGGCGACGATGGTGGGAGTCTCGCCCGTCACGACGACGGCCCGCCGGGCCGAACCGCGCGCCATCAGTGCCTCGGCGACGCGCAGGCCGTCGATGACGCTGTTGCAGGCGTTCTTGACGTCGAAGACCGAGGCGCCGCGAAGCCCCAGCTCGGCCGCGATGATATGGGCCGTCGCAGGCTCGATCTGGTCCTGCGACGTGGCGGCGAAGATCAGGAGGTCGATCTCCGCCACCTCGAAGCCCGCCTCGGCAATCGCCTTGCGAGCCGCCGTGACCGCGAGCGTGGAGGAGAACTCCCCCTCGCCCACCATCCGGCGCTCCCGGACCCCGGAGACCGTCTCGAGCGCCCCTCGTGGCACCGGGAGCCTGCCCGACGCATCGGCGATCCGCTGCTCGATCTCGCCCGAGGT
>JBAXFC010000652.1:0-1746 GCA_037140135.1 Chloroflexota bacterium | reverse complement strand
GCGAGCGCGGCGCGGTCGGCGGCCTCGACCAGCAGCACCGTGTCGACGAGGTAGATCCGGCCCGCGCCGGCGTGGACCGCGCGCCGGGCGGCGGTTGCGGTGACGCCCACGCGCTCGCGCTCGACGTCCGCGAGCTCGCCGCGCTCGGCGGCCAGCCGGTCCGCGGCCCGGACCTGGCGCAGGCGGGTCGTCATGAAGGACATCGCCTCCGCGCGGCCCATCGGGCGGACCCGCATCGAGACCGCGCCGACCCCATCGGTCGCCAGCAATGCTGTGAGCCAGCCGGGCTCCACCTGGGCCGGCCAGCGCCGCGACGGGACCAGGGCCGTCGCGACCGTCCCGCCCGAGACCAGGCCGGGCTCGATCCGGGCGGGCCCGCCGATCGTGAGGCACCTGTCGCGGAGCGCGTGCACCTCGTCGGGCAGCAGCAGTCGGGCGGGGATCCCGTGGTCCTCGGCAGCCCGCACCAGGCCGTCCTCCGTCCGCCGGAGCTCGGGGGTGCTCGCCGCGTCGACCAGGAGCACGGTCCGCCGCAGCCCCTGCTGCGCCATCGCCAGCTCGCGATACACCGCGCCATATGCGGCCATAGCCCGCTCGATCCGCCGGCCCTCGCCGCGCTCCACCATGTGCGCGAGGTGCTCGCCCGGATCGCGCACAGCGCGGACCGAGAGGACCTGAAACGGCCGGCCGATGCTGCCGTACAGCTCGGCGATCGCCTCGAGCGCGGCCTCCCGCTCGACGTCCCCGACGAGGTCGATGCTCAAGGGGAGCAGCTCAAGGCCGCCGACTGCCCCACGGCCAGGGGTCGGCTTGGGATTGAGTGCGGGATCGAGTCTCGCCAAGAATCTCCTGCCCGGCAGGGGACCACGGTCGGAGCTGGTGTTGGGTGCCGTCCGAATGTCCATGCTCACGAGGATCGGCGACCCGATCTCGAGGTTCAACGGGGATGGGTACGGCGTTGTGACCAATGTCGCAGCCCGAAGTGTGCGAGCAGGGCGACAAACCTTGAGGGCGGCAGGTTCGGCCTCTCGGGCCCTCGGATCGCCGAGGCGACCGCGCCCTCGCCCGGGGCGAGGGCTGCGGCGATGTCGCCGTGCAGGTCGGGCAGCAGCCAGTTGAGCGTGCTCGCGGCCTTGAACACCATGGCCGGCGCGCCGGCCGCTGCGTACGTGCGGCGTCCCCACGACCTGACCGAAGCCGTCGTACCGGACGGCCGCCGTGATAGTGCCGGTCACGGATCCAGCAGCGGCGACGTTTCCGTGGAGGTCGGGCAGCAGCCATCCAGTGCTGCTGGGCGTGCAGCACGGCGATCTCCTCGCGGTCGGCGAACGAGAGGTAGCGCCCCGCGAGCGGGACGAGCGAGATGGGCGGCATCCCGCCAGCGTGCCCGAACCAGAGCGACCCGACCGAGTCCGAGACCCCGGCATCGACCGAGGCCTCCGCGGTTGTGGCGCCTCGCGCGATGGCCGTCCAGAACCGGACGCGGTTATCGCGTCGCGCGCCCGGCGGCCTCCCGGGCACCTGCGCGACGCCGCGCCTGCCATGCTTTCCCCGTGTGTCGGCAACCATCGCAACCACCTCCGGCTCGAGGTGTTGCGACAACCGATGGAATCCGCCATCGACTGCGGTCTTGCTTGACACCCGCCCAACGTAGCGCCGACGCCTACAGCCGTGAACCTGTCGTGTGTACGGATCTGCGTACGGGTGACCAATTGCGTCGCTGAAGACAACCTACTCGGGGCGAGT
>JBAXFC010000651.1:0-1754 GCA_037140135.1 Chloroflexota bacterium | reverse complement strand
CTACGTGCCGTTCACGGAGATGGGCATGGTGGGCTCGGGGTCGTGCGGGGTGACCGCGCCCTGGGCCGAGACCAGGGTCGTGGATCCGGACACGCTCCTGCCGGTTGAGCCCGGGGTGGTGGGGGAGCTGCAGGTGCGCGGGCCGGGGATCTTCCTCGGCTACCACGACCGGCCGGAAGCCAACGCCACGGCCTTCCTCGACGGCGGCTGGTTCCGGACCGGTGACCTGTTCACGGTCGATGCCGACGGCTGGCACCGGATCGTCGGCCGGCTCAAGGACATGGTCCGGCGAAACGGTGAGAACATCGCGGCCCGCGAGGTGGAGGGCGTGATCGAGCAGGTGCCCGGGATCGCGGCCTGCGCCGTCGTCGGGGTGCCGGACCCGGACCGCGACGAGGAGGTCAAGGCGTACCTGGTGCCGGTGGATCCCGACGGGCCGGGCGCCGATCCGGCGACCCTGCTGCCGGCCGTCCTTGCGCACTGCGCCGGCCACCTCGCATCGTTCAAGATCCCGAGGTACCTCGCGATCCGGCGCGAGCTCCCGATGACGCCGTCGATGAAGATCGCCAAGTCGGTGCTGCGGGCCGAGGCCGATGACCTGCGCGTGGGCAGCTATGACCGTGTGACCGGCACCTGGATTGAAGAGGAGTGACCGTGGGCATCGAGTACACCAAGGCCGGGGCCGTTGCGACGTTCACCCTCGCCAACGGCAAGGTCAACCCGCTCACGCTCGAGATGCATCGCGAGATGCTGGCCGCCCTGCGCGACTTCACCGCTGATCCCGACCTCAAGGTGGGCATCCTCACCGGCGCCGGGGACCGGGCGTTCTCGGCGGGCGACGACATCCGGAACGAGTCGCCGACATCGGGCGACACGGTGACGGACCTGCTGGGCGCGATGGGCCGCGGGCCCGCGCGTGTCGAGGACCCCGATCCGATGGGCTGGGACCCGGCCGACGGAGTCCTGACCTTTGCGCGCACCAAGCCGATCATCGGCGCTGTCCGCGGCTGGTGCCTCGGGCGCGGCCTGCACTACCTGCTCAACCTGACCGAGATCCGTATCGCCACGCCCGACGCCCGGTTCGGGCTGCCCGAGATCGCCTACGGCATGGGCGGCATCGCCGGGACGATGCAGCTGGCACGCTACCTGCCCCGGACCACGGCATGGGAGATGGCGCTGACCGGCGACCCCATCGACGCCGCTGAGGCATTGCGGGTCCACCTCGTCAACCGGGTGGTCGAGCCGGACGACCTGCTTCCCGAGGCCCGCCGCATCGCCGACGCCATCGCCCGCCACCCGGCCCTCGCGATCCGGACCGAGATGGAGCTGCTGCGCCGGACCGAGGATCTCCATCCCGACGCCGCCCACGCCCTCGGCATGGGCCTGTACCGCGCCCAGCGGCTGGCGATCGGCGAGTCCGACGTCCAGGCGGCGTTCCTCTACAAGCGCTGACCCCGGACCGGGTACTCTGCCCGCGTGGACACCCAAGGGCCCGCTTCTCATCCAGACACCGTTGCCGCCCATGCGCGCGACCTGTTCCTCGACGAGTCGAGCGGGCGCGGCTGCGCGGAGACCGCGTTCATGGTCCTCAAGGAGGCCTGGGGTCTCCCCGACCCCACCCTCTCCGACGCCGCGATGGCGCTCAATGGCGGGATCGCCTACCGGGGCGGACCGTGCGGGGCGATCACCGGCGCCGCGCTCGCCCTCGGCGTCCTGGCCGGGAGCCGGTTCGACGACCACCGGGAGGCCAAGAC
>JBAXFC010000650.1:0-1763 GCA_037140135.1 Chloroflexota bacterium | reverse complement strand
ACGGGACGATCCGGGCCGAGTACCAGCGCCCGGTCCGGCTCGTCACCTGGCGCTCGACGATCACCAGCGTCCGCAGCACCTGCGCGGCGTCCTCGAGCAGGTTCGGGTACTCGAGGTCCATCGTCACGTCGCTCAAGGGGCGCCCGACGTCGGTGGGGATCAGGCTGATCAGCGTCACCGCCGACGACGTGAAGCGGCGGATCCGGAGGCCACCGTCGAGGAACACGGTCGCGATCTCGGAGCTGTTGATCAGGTTCTCCATGTCGCTGTTGGCGAGCACGAGATCCTCGAGCCGGGCGTTCAGCTCCGCGTTCACGACCTGGAGCTCCTCGTTCATCGACTGGAGCTCCTCCCTGGAGGTCGTCAGCTCCTCGTTGGTGGACTGCAGCTCCTCGTTGGTGGACTGCAGCTCCTCGTTGGTGGACTTGAGCTCCTCGAGGGACGCCTGCATCTCCTCGCGCGTCGTCTCCAGCTCATCGCGCGTCCGGGCCAGCTCGTCCTCGATGGCGCCGACGGCCTTGGGGTCCACCGGGCCAGGCGCCCGGCGGCGGCGCGGCCCGGGTGCCACCGGGCTGAACAGGATCAGGACCGACCCGGCGAGCGGTCCGGGCTCGGAGACCGGGTCCACGGTCACGTCGATCACGAGCGGCCGGCCGGCAGCCAGCACCTCGATGCCCGGCAGGCGCACGGCCGCGCGCGCGGCCACCGCCTTGCGGAATGCGGCCGTGAGCGGTGAGCGCAGCCCATCGCGGGCCATGGCGTGGATGTTCCAGTTCGCCTTGCCGGCCGCAGGCTCGAGGTAGTCGCCCGTGCGCCCGTTCACGTAGATGATGTCGCCGGTGCCATTGGTGATCACGGCGGCGGGCGAGTAGCGCTGGAGCAGGATCCGGTCCGCGAGGGCCCGCAGGTTGCCGGCCGGCTCCACCGGATCGGGCTCGTCGGGGCGGCGTGTGGTCATCGTACCGAGCGTCCCTGGCTGCCAGTCGCGCGTGCCCCGGCGCTCGTCGCCGCCGATGCGCACGTAGATGCGATCGCGACTGCTCGCCGCCTCGAAGAGCTCACGATGACCTCCGATGGATTCGGCGTTCCCCAGGATCAGGGCTCCGCCGGGGTTGAGGGCGTAGTGGAAGAGCGGGATGATCGCGCCCTGGAGCTCGGCTCCGAGATAGATCATCAGGTTGCGGCAGGAGATGATGTCCATCTTGGTGAACGGCGGGTCCGAGATGAGGTTCTGCGTCGCGAAGACCACCAGCGACCGGACCTGCTTGTTCACCCGGTAGAAGCCGTCCTCGGGCTCCAGGAAGCGGTTCAGCCGTTCCGGCGTCAGGTCCGCGGCGATCCCGGCCGGATAGAGTCCGCGCCGCGCCCGTTCGATGGCATCGGGGTCGAGGTCCGTCGCGAAGATCTGGATCGCTCCCGTCCAGCGCGGATGGGCACGCTCCATGCCCTCGATCAGGAGCATGGCGAGCGTGTAGGCCTCCTCGCCCGTCGAGCACGCGGGCACCCAGATGCGCAGGCTCCGGGACACGCGGCGCCGCTCAAGGATCGCCGGGATGATGTTCTCCGCCAGGTGGTCCCAGGTGGTCGGGTCCCGGAAGAAGCCGGTCACGCCGATCAGCAGCTCCCGGTAGAGCAGGTCGAGCTCCGGAGCGTTGCGACCGACGAACCGGGCGTAGTCGTCGAAGGTGGTGATCTCGTGGATCTGCATCCGCCGCTCGATCCGACGCTGGATCGTGTTCGGCTTGTAGAGCGAGAAATCGGCC
>JBAXFC010000649.1:0-1775 GCA_037140135.1 Chloroflexota bacterium | reverse complement strand
ACTGCGCCCTGTGCAAAGATCCGCGCGGCGTCACCGAAACGGCCCGCGTAGATGGCGAGGTCGCCGAGACCGGACGCCGGGTGCCACGACATGTTCGACCCGAACCCCGGATAGCCGCCGGAGTGCGCCACGAACGTCCCGAGATCCGGGTCCGACGCGATGGTCAGGCCGTACCCGTAGCCTCCGGCGGTCACCCAGGGATCGCTGTCGGGAGCGTGTGCGCCCACGGCAGCCCCGTAGAGCCGGTGCGCCTGCTGCATCTCGCGACGAGACGACCGTCGCAGGGGGTGTGGTCCCTCGGCATCGGAACGGGCGGGGAAGGCGTCGAGGAAGCCCGCGACCCAGGCGGAGAGATCCCGGACGGAGGAGAAGATGCCGCCCATCGACGCCAGCGCGCCGTAGCCGTCGGTCCCCTCGCGGACCAGCTCGTCGCGGACACGGACGTACCCGTGGGCGAGCCGGACCTCCTCGATGTCGAGGGCGTCATACGCGGTGGAGTGCATCCCCAGCGGCCCCAGGAGCCGGGCACGGACGACGTCGCGATACTCGGCGCCGGCCGCGCTGGTGATGACCCGGCCCAGGATCCCGTAGCCCAGGTTGGAGTACTCGAAGACGCTCCCCGGCGGCCAGGCGAAGGTGGGGCCGGCCGCAAGGAGCCGGGCGAAGGCGTCGAGCGCGAGGGGCTGCTGGCGGTCGCCCCACGGGTCGTCGGTGGGCAGCCCCGCCGACATCGTGAGCAGGTCCCGGATCGTGACCGGCGCGGCATCGGCGTTGGGCGGCGCCCAGCCGAGCAGCTCCGGCACGTGGTTGGCCACCGGGTCGTCGAGGCGCAGACGGCCCTCGTCGCGCAGCAGCAGGATCGCCGCCGCGGTGAACGACTTGGTCATCGACGCGATCCGGAAGACGGTGTCCGCATCGGGCGTCCGGTCCTCGCCGGCCCGGTACGTGCCCAGGCCGCCGCTGTGCACGAGGACCCCGTCGCGCACGACGCCCCAGGCGATCCCGGGCAGCCGCCGCTCCTCGCGCAGGCGGGCGAAGCGGGCGTCGGCAATGGCGAGGGCATCGTCAAAGGTGGACATGGGACCATGATGCCGGGCGCACGGAGGCGGCGCGAGCGTCGCCCGGCAGACACCCGGCCCGCCACGGATCGAGTATGCTCCGCCGCCGATGACCACCGATCCGCTGGCAACCCCGTACCTCGATCCCGGCCACGTGGCAGGTGTCGTTGCGCTGCCCGACCCGCTGGCGCGCAATGCGGCGATCACCCGCGGCTATCACGACCTCTCCGAGGCGGTCGCCGAGCTGCTCGGGCGAGACCACGCCAACTGGCTCACGTTCGGCCAGTGGGCCAGCGCCGAAGCCCGCGAGAGCATCGACGGCCGCGCGGTGCCGGCCATCGTCCGGCCGTTCTTCGGTCACGAGGTGGCGACTGCGGTCGCCAACGGCAATGCCGTCATCTTCGGCGACGTGGCCCTGCCGTTCGTGCGCTTCGTCCAGCTCTACGCCGGGGTGCGGGCGGGAGACGATCCGGCGGCGGCGCGCTCCACCCTGCTCGCCGACCCGCTCGTCACCGCGAGCGAGGACACTCGAAGGGCGTTCGCAGCCTATGCCGACGCGTGGGATCTCCTGGCCGCCGGCGACCCGGACCCGAGGGCGCGGGCCGAGCGGATGCTGGTCGCCAACGTGTCGGTGGGTGCGCACGAGCAGCGGGTGGCCGACCCATTCGTGCGGGCCGCCATCCCCGGGCGCTGGATCTCCGCGATCATCGCCACGGC
>JBAXFC010000648.1:0-1779 GCA_037140135.1 Chloroflexota bacterium | reverse complement strand
GGATTGTACCGTGGCCGTTGCGACGATGGATAATGCCCGCTGCATGACGCTCAAGGGGACCCTCATCCCGGAGCACGGGATGGAAGATCGGTTCCGGCTGGATAGCCGGACGGACGAATCGCGCATGGCCACGGCGATCATGGTGATCTGGATGGTCCCGCTGGTCGTCTTCGCCCGGAACGACTGGTCGTTGCGCCCGGGCGGGTCGGCCGTGGGGAGCCTGCTCGCGCTGAGGGCCATGGTCGTGGTCTCCGGCCTGCTCGTCCTCGGCCTCTTCCACCGCAGCCGGAACCCGGCGGCGCGCGATGCCGCACTTTTCGTATGGGTCGTCCTGTACGTGGCGGTGGGCCTGGCGGTCCAGTCGATCCGGCCCCCGGACTTCCTGGCGCCGCTCCTCACCGACGTGGTCGGGGTCGTCACCTGCTGGGCGCTCCTGCCCCTTCCCTTCGCGCTCCAGGGGCTCGCGGCGGCCGTGGTGACCGCGGCTGCGGTGGCCAGCCTCGTCCTGTTCAAGCGTCCGCTGCACGAGGCGGAGGCCGGCCTGGTGCTCGGGGCCCTCGCGCTCGCCCACCTCTGTGGCGCAAGCGTGTCGTGGCTGTCGCACCGTGCGAGGCGGCTCCGCTTCGTCGCGGTGCAGGAGACCGAGGTCGCGACCCGGGCGCTGGTGGACGCGCAGCGCGAGCTCGCCGAGGCGCGGATCGACGAGATGCAGGCGCAGCTCGTCCACATCCAGCGGGCAGGCGGCATGGGCTCCCTGGCAACCGCACTGGCCCACGAGCTCGGCCAGCCTCTCACGGCCGTCCGCAACAATGCCTTCGCCGGACTGGCCTACCTCGGACGGGAGATGCCCGACGTCATTGGCGCACGGGCCGCGCTCGAGGACGTGGCCGGGGAGGCCCAGCGCGCGAGCGAGATCATCCGCCGGATGCGGGACTACCTGCGCCGGGGCGAGGTAGTCAAGGAGGCTGTATCCGCGGATGCCCTGGCGCGGGACGCCGTCGCCCTCGTCGCTGGCGCCGCCAAACGTCTGGGCGTCTCTGTCGGGTCCAGCGTCGCCGTGGATGCCCCGGAGGTGGCCGGAGACCGCGTGCAACTCCTCCAGGTGGCGATCATCGCGCTCGTGAACGCCCTGGACGCCGTAGGGCCGCAGGCCGGGGGGCGCACGGTGTCACTCTGGGCCCGCCGCGGAGAGGGTTGCCTCGAGATGGGAGTGGACGACGATGGGCCCGGCATCGAGGCCGGGCTCCGGGCGAAGGTGTTCGAGCCGTTCTTCACGACGAAGAGCGAGGGACTCGGGATGGGACTTGCCATCGCCCGCACCATCGTCGAGGCCCACGGTGGGAGCATCTCCGTCGACGCCGCGCCGAGCGGCGGCGCACGGGTCGCGTGGACCATCCCGGAGTCTCGATGAAGGACGTCTGCCCTGGCGAACGCCGGCGACGGTCGCTCCAGGCAGGTTCTCCGCAGATCGTGTCGCGCGGCGGCTCGCCGATTAGCCGGTGATAGGCCAGCGAGAAGTGACGGTTGCGGGTGAATCCTACCGCGATAGCGACCCCGGAGACGGACTGCCTGGATACGATCCGTGCCTCGGATGAAATCTGGCTCGTGGAGGACCGCTCGAAGCGTCATCCGAGGGGCCAGCAGCGACCGCGCCGGGCGCGGCCGAGAGCTTTCGGGTGGTTGGGACCGCTTCCAGGCTTCGAGAGGCTACCCCAGAAGCCAACGGTTTGACGCGTCTGGCGCGCCACTGCAAGGATGTCGAGAGGCTGGAACGCGCTA
>JBAXFC010000647.1:0-1782 GCA_037140135.1 Chloroflexota bacterium | reverse complement strand
CGCCGAGGCGGCGGCCGTGGCGGCGCTGCTCGGGCCGGCGGGGTCGGTGATCTCAGGCGGCCTGCTCACGCTGGTGGGTCTGGGCGCAGTGCATCTCGCGATGCCGGAGTTCGCGGCGATCGACATGACGGTCGCCGTCTCGGAGTCGGCGGCGCTCGAGGAGACGTAGGGGTTCCGCACCCCGCTGACGGGCGGCCCGGAACTATGTGTCCGCGGGCCCGTTCGCCCTCGTGGCTCAGGCCCGATCCATGCGCTCTGGGCTCTTGGCTCTGCACGCCGCCTGCCGTTCGGACACATATCCGGGTCTGGCGGGCCGCAGGACCGGGGCGGCCGCCTGGTTCGAACGCCGCCGCGTTCAGCGCTCCTCGAGCGCCGACCTCACGAACATCCCGTCCTCGTTGAACGCGATCTCCGCGAGCGGTACCACCACCTCGCAGCGGCCGGTCGCGAGGACATCGGGCAGGGCCGCCTCCGAGACGAGGAGCAACTCCAGGTCCTTGGTGCTCCGGACCCGGATGACCCGAGCCGTCGGCACCTCGACCCCCACGCAGGCGGCGATCGCCACAGCCAGTGCCTCGCGGTCGGTCTCGAGGGCGATCGGCGTCCGGCCGCCCTCGGGCGTCTTGGCGGTGATCTCGTTCATCCACGTCTTGCGGGGATCCATCGCGTCCACCGCCCGCCGCAGCGCGAACTCGGCCATGCCGATGCCGCAGGCGTTGCCCTCGGTCGCCTCGGTCAGGCCGCGCACGACGATCCGCTGGATCGTGGGGCCACCCGGGCGCAGCCCATCGTGTCCACGCCCGACGACGTTGGGGTCCATGCCGACGCCGCTGATGTCCTTGCCGATCTCGTCCACGACCAGGACGTCGACGACATCGATCGGCAGGCGGGCCATCGTCGAGCGGGCCATCGCGAGCAGCTCCACCTCGCGCTGCCGGATCGAATCGGCGCGGACGGCCTCGACGTGGGCAAGCTGCGAGTGCCCGTCCTCCACCAGGGCGAGGCCGAACCGGATCGGCGCCCGCTCCATCGTGTGCCGGGCGACCTTGGGGATCAGCTCGCCGAAGCGCGCGTACCCCTGGCGGTGGAAGACGTCGGCGCCCTTCTGCTTGCCGAGGCCGATGGCGATCATCTTCTGGAGGCCGCTCTCGGTGGCAGCGGTGAAGCCCGTGTGGGGCTTGACGCGGTTGATCGGGATGATCAGGTCCGCGCCCTCGGCGGCGTTGCGGTCCAGGTAGACCGGAATGCCCGGCTCCACTTCGCCGAGGTGGACCGTGTCCATCGTCGCCCGGATCTCGCAGCCCATCGTCTGGGCGGTGATCCCGTAGCCCTCGAGGATGGCGAGCTGGCCGACGGGCGTGGCGCCGCCGTGGCTGCCCATCGCCGGAACGATGAAGGGGAGGGCACCGGCGGCCCTGACCCACGCGACGACGGCGCGGGTGACCTCGTCGATGCGGTCGATGCCGCGGCTGCCGCCGGTCAGGCAGACGCGCATCCCGGGCGCGATCAGGTCCGTGACGGGCTCGAGGGCAGCGGCCACCGCGCTCGTCGCGTCAGCGATCCCGGCGTCGTCGACGCGGTGCCGGACGAGCGCCCAGCGGGGGAAGGCGTCGGGCAGGAACTCGGGCAGCAGGGGCTTGGACGCGGGCATCGGTCTGGCGCTCTCCACGGTGTGGAAGACGATGGTAGACCCGCCGTGCCCCTGCCACGGGCGCGGACGGCGGGACGCTCCGGTGGCGCGCCGCTACACTCACGACTCCGGTCGAGCGGACCGGCGTGTGG
>JBAXFC010000646.1:0-1782 GCA_037140135.1 Chloroflexota bacterium | reverse complement strand
GTCGAGACGCCGGTAACTCGGCCGTTGGACGTCGTGACGCCCGTGGCGGCGACCTCTTCGATGATTGTGACGCCCTGCATCCGGGCACCCTTGGCGAGGGACATCGTCACGTCGACGGGATTGACGCGGCCATCCTGCGGCACGTAGAAGCCGGCGAGGAGATCGTCCGTGCGGGCCATCGGGAAGCGCCCGGCGATCTCCTCGGGTGTGATCTCGTGGACATCGAGCCCGACGTGCCGGTTGAACGCCGCGACCCGGCGGTACTCCTCTAGCCGGCCCTCGTCGGCAGCCGCCTCGATGAAGCCGACCCGCTTGAATCCGGTGGCGAGCCCCGTCTCCTCCTCCAGTCGCGCGTACAGCTCACGCGAGTACATCCGCATGGCCATCGACGTCTCGGACAGCGACCCGAAGCAGGTCATCAGGCCGGCGGCATGCCAGGTCGTGCCAGAGGTGAGCCGATCACGCTCGAGCAGGACAGTGTCACTCCATCCCAGGTGTCCGAGGTGGTAGGCGATCGACGTGCCGATGACGCCGCCGCCGATGATGACGACGCGCGCGCGGGACGGCAGGGAGGAGGGTGAGTCAACCATGCTCCGACCCTATTCCCCGCCGAGCGGCGGGTTGTGGCGGCCGAAATCGCCGTTTCGGCCGCCACAACTCACCACTCGCGGATAGGGGTGAGCCAGAAGGCCAGCGGATCGCGGACGCGGCCGGCCCAGGCGTACTCGTTGTGGTCGGCCCCTTCGTACGCTCCACTCTGGACATCGCGACCCATGGACCAGCCAGCCTCCACAAGCGTCGCATCCGCCAGATCCTGCAGCGGTCCGTACTGCGCGTCGACGCCCTCGGTGCCGTGGTCGAACCACAGCCGGTGCCGCCCGGGGAGGGGCAGGAGTCCGATCGTCGATCGCACGAAACCCTCGCCCCCCATCGACCAATGCGTCGATAGGCATAGGGCGGCACCGTAGGTGTCGGGGTAGAGCGACAGCGCATAGACGGACGCGAGCCCACCCATGCTCGATCCCATGACGGCCGTGGCCGCCCTGTCCACTCCGGCGCCGAACTGCTCCTGCGCCCACGGCACGAGCCGGGTCGCACACCAGCGTGCGTACGCGTCGCCAATCAGCCGGGTTCCGCGAAGCTGCTCGGGAGTGGCACCGAGGACCCCGGACAGGAGGACCGATTCGGGCGCATACTCGGCCCACCGGCTCTCGCCGGCGTTCCACGGACCCACCACCACGGGTCGCGGAGCCCCGGTCTCGACGTGCAGGGCCTCGATAGCCTCGTCCAGCCGCCAGCTCGCACCGGAGATCGAGTGCTGCGGGGTGAACAGGTTCTGCCCGTCATGGGCGAGTAGGAGCGGGCACCCCGGAGCCACCTGGTCGGGGACCCAGACAGACACCGTCCGGCCGTCGACCGACATCTCGCTGTACTGACCCGCCATGACTGGTCACCTTGGCGGCCCTCAGGCCCCGCGTCAATGTTGAGTGGCGGGTTGTGGCCGCCTCTGCCGAAGGCTCGGGCCGCCACGACCCGCCACTCAACAAGCAGGAGGGGCGGTGCCGTTGCCGGCACCGCCCCTCCTGTGAGTCCTGGACTAGAAGTCCATGCCGCCCATGCCGCCGTCGCCGCCGCCCATCGGGGGGCCGGCCTTCTCCGGCTTCTCGGCCACGACGACCTCGGTCGTCAGGAACAGGCCGGCGATGGACGCCGCGTTCTGCAGCGCGGAGCGGGTGACCTTGGCCGGATCGATGATGCCGGCCTTGATCATGTCGACGTACT
>JBAXFC010000645.1:0-1793 GCA_037140135.1 Chloroflexota bacterium | reverse complement strand
CTGTGGGGCATGAGCCCTGCACGGCCTCAACCAACCGGACACATACCTGGGTCGCGCGCCGGTCGATCGTCAGGGGGTCGGCGGCTCGACGGTGACCGCAGGATCGTTGACCCGCGTGGTGACCAACCTCGTCGTCATCCCGACGCCCGTGAAGGTGCCCTCCACGAGCCATCCGCACGGTCGAGGTTGGGCGTCCACCCTGTCGGACGTCACGATCCCGGGCCGCGGGGCAGGGCGCCCCGCTGTCACCGCCTTGCCGCCCGCCGGCGCGCCGCCGCGTCAAGTTCCCTCCCCGCGGGACTGCGAACCCCGCTGGGCTGCCTGTCTCGCGCGGTCACCGGCTCGTCACGCCACACCCCATTCGGCGTGGCGGATGCCCCATGGCACGGGAGGTCCGGCGCGCCGCGCGTCGCCGGTCCCGCGCGGCGGGATTGGCGGCTGGGGCAACGGATCCAGGAGCCGCGTGGCACCCGGGCCTCAGCTCGTGGCGCGCGCTCGAACCTCGCCGATCCGCCGCTCCAGGAACGCGCGCTCGGGGCCATTGGGGACAAGTGCCAGCGCGCGCTCGTAGGCCGCGATCGCCTCCCCGGCCCGTCCGAGCCGCCGCAGGAGATCCGCCCGTGCCGCGTGGAAGAACCGGTAGTCGCCCAGCCCTGGATCCGTGCCGATGGCATCGATCGCCGCGAGGCCCGCAGCGGGGCCGCTGACCGCCGCCACCGCGACCGCCCGATTGAGCGCCACCACCGGCGATGGCACGATCCGGCCCAGCACCTCGTACAGGCCCAGGATCTGGCGCCAGTCCGTGCCGGCGGCCGTCGGCGCCTCGTCATGGACCGCGGCGATGGCCGCCTGCAGCTGGTACGGCCCCACCCTCGCCATCCGCAGGGCCCGCTCCACCAGCACAAGACCCTCCGCGATCTCCGCCCGGTCCCAGCGCGTCCGATCCTGGTCCTCGAGCAGCACGAGCTCCCCGTTGAGACCCTCTCGCGCCGGCCGCCGGGCGTCGGTGAGCAGGAGCAGCGCGAGCAGGCCGATGGCCTCGGGCTCCCCGGGGAGCAGGTCCACGACCAGGCGGGCGAGCCGGATCGCCTCCGCGCACAGCTCGCGCCGGACCAGCGTCTCGCCGGCGGAGGCGTCATAGCCCTCGTTGAACACCAGGTAGATCACGTGGAGGACGGCGTCCAGGCGATCTGCGAGACGATCCGCAGACGGCACCTCGTACGAGATCCCGGCGTCGCGGATCTTGCGCTTGGCACGGACCAGGCGCTGGGCGAGCGTGGGCTCCGGGACCAGGAAGGCGCGGGCGATCTCGGGCGTGGTCAAGCCGCCCAACGTGCGCAGCGTGAGCGCGACCGCGACCTCGGGCGCGAGTGCCGGATGGCAGCAGGTGAAGATGAGCCGGAGCTGGTCGTCGGGGATAGGTGCCATCTCGTCCTCCGCGGCTGCGAGGAGCGCGGCGTCATTGCCGGAGGCGACGAAGGCCGCGTTCCAGGCCAGTGCCTCGGTCTTGGCGGCGAGGGTCCGGGCACGTCGCACCCGGTCGATCGCGCGGTTGCGGGCCGTGGTCGTGATCCAGGCGCCGGGGTTGGCAGGGACCCCGTCCGCCGGCCAGCGCTCGAGCGCGGCGACATAGGCGTCCGCCACCGCCTCCTCGGCCGCGTCGAAGTCCCGGAGGACGCGGATCAACGCGGCCAGGGCCCGGCCGTGCTCCTCGCGGAAGACACGGGCGACGACCTCGGCCGGGTCCACCGGATCGGCCGGCGTGGTCACGCCGCGTCCGCGAGATCGGCCGG
>JBAXFC010000644.1:0-1796 GCA_037140135.1 Chloroflexota bacterium | reverse complement strand
ATCCTGGACCGCGCGGTCCGCGAGAACGTGAGCCTGCCGCACCTGAAGCGGTTCTCGACGGCGGGCGTCATCGCGCCGGCGCGTGAGCGGGCCGGTGTCACCGAGAGCATCCGGAACGTCGGGGTCCGCCTCGCGTCGATCGGCCAGCGCGCCCGGTCGCTCTCGGGCGGCAACCAGCAGAAGGTCCTGTTCGCCCGCTGGCTGCTCACCAAGCCTCGGCTGCTCATCGCCGACGAGCCGACGCGCGGCATCGACGTCGGCTCCAAGCGGAACATCTACGACCTGCTCGTCGAGCTGGCGGCCAGCGGTGCCGGCGTGCTCGTGATCTCATCCGAACTCGAGGAGGTTCTCGGCTTGGCCCACCGGATCGTGATCATGCGCGAGGGACACGTCGCGGGCGAGCTGGATGGCCGGACCGCCACCGAAGCCGACGTGATGGCGCTCGCCTTCCGCGCCCGCAAGGAGGCCTGACCGATGTCCTCGTCCACCCCGATCACGACGGCATCCGACGGCGGCGGCGCCGGCGACGCGCCGAAGGCCCGCGGCGGCCGCTCCTGGCGCTCGATCCTGGCCAACTACGCGATCGTGTGGGTCGTCCTGGCGCTGTTCGTGGGCCTTGCGGTCACGACCGACGGCTTCCTCTCCACGGCCAATATCAAGAACGTCCTGGACCAGCAGTCGTTGCTCCTGGTCGCGGCGGCGCTCGCCACGATCACGATGATCGCCGGCGGCTTCGACGTCTCCCAGGGCGCGCTCTACGTGATCGCACCGCTGTTCGCCATCCAGATCCAGCGCGCGACGGGTTCCGTCCCGATCGGGATCCTCGGGGGCGTCGGCGTGGGACTCCTCGTGGGGACCATCAACGGCCTGCTGGTCGCGGTCGTGAAGATCAACTCGTTCATCGCCACGCTGGCCGTGTCCACGATGGCCTTCGGGATCGGCTACGTGGTGTCGGGGGCCTCGATCCTGCGGCCGTCGGTGCCCGACGCCTGGGCCGTCCTCTCCCGCACGACCGTCCTGGGGCTCACGTCGGCCACCTGGATCGCCGCGCTCGTGGTGGCGGTCTCGTGGTTCGTGCTCGCCCGCACGACCTTCGGCCGGTACGTGTACGCCGTCGGCGCGAACGCCGAGGCGGCGCGGCTCGCCGGCGTCCGCACGCTGCTGATCATCGGCACGACGTTCGCCCTCAGCGGCGCTGCGGCCGCCATGGCGGGCGTCATGAACTCCTCGCGATCGCTCAGCTCCACGCCGTCGGACGACGTGAGCTTCGTGTTCGCGGTGATCGCCGCGATCGTGGTCGGCGGCACGTCGATCGCCGGCGGCGAGGGGACGATCTGGCGCACCATCTTCGGCGCCTTCTTCATCGCCCTCCTGGGCAACGGCTTCAACCTCCACCAGGTGGACCCGATCTTCCAGCGCATCGTCCAGGGTGCGGTCATCCTGGCCGCCGTCTCGATCGACAGCTGGTCGCGCGCCCGCCGCACCTAGCCTCCGCAAACCCTCGTCGGGCGCCGCTCGTCTGCGTCCGGTCCCAGCCCGTTCCCGTCCCGCGCAACAGGGAGAGCTCCTTGAGACTGATCGGACTCGACGACATCGACGACCTCGCACTGGGTGCGACGCTGCTCGGCACGGGCGGCGGCGGCGATGCGCACATCGCCAAGCTCATGGTCAAGCAGGCGATCAGGGACCACGGGCCGGTCCGGATCATGGAGCCGTCCGAGCTGCCCGCGGACGGGCTCGTGGTGACCGCCGCGATCATCGGCGCGCCGACCGTGATCCTCGAGAAGATCCCGTCG
>JBAXFC010000643.1:0-1802 GCA_037140135.1 Chloroflexota bacterium | reverse complement strand
GGCGACACCGTGCACGCATAGGGCGGAATCGACCGTCCCGGGGGTTCCGAGTTGCCCTGGCCGGGACGGGACAGCTGGACCGGATCTCGGGACCGGCCCAAGCGGGTATGCTCCCGGCACCCGGCGTCGGCTCGCCGCGGATCCCACCGCGCCAGAGGCCCCGCCGTGTCCCCTGCCCCCGCAACCCCGCTCCCGTCCGTTATCGCAGCAACGCTTCCCGAGCTGCTCGAGGACGCGATCCGCCGCCGTGGCGACGCGCCGTTCCTGGGCGTCCGGACGTCCACTGCTCGCGAGGAGACCCTTTCGCTCGCGGCCTTCGGCGTGGCGGTGAACAGTGCGGCGGCCCGGCTGGCGCTGGCCCTGCCGCCACGGGCCCGGGTCATGTGCCAGGGGGCACCCGGCCCCGGCTTCGCCGCAGCCCTGTTCGCGGCGGCCCGTGCGGACGTCGTCCTCGTCCCGCTCGACGTGCGCATGACGCCCGACACCATCGACCGGATCGCCGCCCTGACCGAGCCATCGGCCGTGCTGCTGGGCTCCGGGTCCACGCTCGAGCCCGCGACCATTCCGCGGCTGGCCCCGCTGCCCGTCATCGACCTCGACGACCTCATCGACCCGGCGACACCCGAGGCCGCGGCCGCCCTGGCGGCCCGCGCCCCCGCGGACCCGGCGGCACCGCTCGAGATCCTGTGCACCTCGGGCTCAACGGGCAACCCCAAGGGTGTCACCGTCACGCAGTCGATGCTGCTGGCATCCACCATCCGCTGCCTGCAGACGATCCCGGCGGGGAGCAACCGGATGGTCTCGATCCTGCCCCTCTCCCACATCATGGAGCAGGTGGCGGGCCTCATCTACACGGTGCCCGCCGGGGCCGAGACCGAGTACATCACCACCCTCCGGCCGGACGTGGTGGCCGCCGCGATCAGGGGCCACCGGGCGACCGCGCTGGTCGTCGTGCCGCAGGTCCTGGAGCTGCTGTTCAACGCGATCCGTCGCGAGGCGGACCGGTCCGGGTCCGGCAAGACGTTCCGGCGGGCGCTCCGGATCGCCCCGTTCCTGCCGTTCGAGCTGCGCCGGAAGCTGTTCAAGAAGGTCCACGCCGCCCTCGGCGGCGAGCTGCGGCTGGTCCTGTGCTCGGCCGCGCACCTGTCGCCGGAGCTCCAGCGGAACTGGGAGGCGATCGGCGTCGAGGTGGTCCAGGGCTACGGCTCGACGGAGGCAGGGCTCGTCACCACCAACTTCCGCGGGCACACGCCGTTCAACCGCGTGGGCTGGCCGCTGCCGCCGCTCGAGCTGCGGATCGAGCCCGATGGTGAGGTCGTGGTCCGTGGGCCGTCGGTCTTCGCCGGGTACTGGAACAACCCCGAGGCGACGGCCGCGGCGTTCACGGCCGACGGCTGGTACCGGACCGGGGACTACGGTGCGCTCGACGGGGATGGTGCGCTGCGCCTGATCGGGAGGACGCGGTCGCTGATCGCGCTGCCCAACGGGATGAACGTCCACCCCGAGGACGTCGATGCGGCGCTCACGGCCGAGGGGCTCGTGGAGCCCGTGGTCTACGAGGGGTCGCCGGCCGGGACGATCGCGATGGCGTATCGCGCCGGGGCGGCGTTCACGGACACGCCGGCCGATGAGGCTGCGGCGGTCGCGGCCTCGGTGAAGGCCGCCAACCGGAAGCTCGCGCAGCACCAGCGGGTGACGTCGTTCGCGCCGTTCCCCGAGCCGGACTTCCCGCGGACGCACACCCGCAAGGTGCAGCGCAGCGCGGTGAAGGAGCGGATGGAGGCGGCCGCGCTGCGCTGCAC
>JBAXFC010000642.1:0-1814 GCA_037140135.1 Chloroflexota bacterium | reverse complement strand
GCCGACCAGGGAGCCCAAGCCGACGAAGTCGCCGAAGCCGACCAGGGAGCCCAAGCCGACGAAGTCGCCGAAGCCGACCAAGGAGCCCTGATGAACCACGGCATCGGCCACCTGCGCGGAGCAGCCTCGTGACGGCCCCCGCTCGCATCCTGATCATCGAGGACGACGCCCGCCTGCTCGGCTTCCTCGAGGAACGCCTCGTCCGCGATGGCTACGCGGTCACGACGGCGACGCGCGGTTCCGATGGCCTGGCGGCCGTGGACCGGCGCTGGCCTGACCTGATCATCCTCGACCTGATGCTGCCCGACATGCGCGGCGAGGCCGTTGCCACCGAGATCAAGCGCCGGGCCGACCTTCCGATCATCGTGCTGTCAGCGGTCTCCGAGGTGTCGTCCAAGACGACGATGATCCAGGACTTCGCGGAGGACTACCTCACCAAGCCCTTCCACTACCCGGAGCTGCACGCGCGCATCGAGCGGGTGCTGCGCCGTCTCGAGGACCGCATCCCGGTCGAGGAGCTCGAGGTGGGCGATGGACTCTCGCTCGTCCTCCGCCGCCGCGAGGCGATCGTCGATGGGACGGTGATCCGGCTCACCCCGATCGAGACCAAGGTGCTCGCCACGCTCGCCGCAACGCCGGGGCGTGCGGTCTCGACGGACCACCTGCTCACGCGCGTCTGGGCGGATTCCGACGGCGCCGATCCGGTCTACGTGTGGGTCACGATCCGCCGCCTCCGCCAGAAGCTGGAGCCGGACGCCTCCAACCCGCGCTTCCTCCACTCCGTCAAAGGTGGCGGATACCGGCTCGGGCCAGCCGCCGTCGACGCCCCCCGGTGAACCTGCCGCGACGCCGCCCGCGCGGCGCTCGCCTCCCGTACCACACGCTGGGTGCGATCGCCCTCGTCCTCGCGGCAACCTTCCCGATCGCGGTCATGGGCATCGTCTTCTACCAGTTCGTGGGCCAGGCGCTCACGACCGATTCCGTGGAGCGGACGGATCGCGCGATCGATGCCGCGGGCGCCCTGGTCGATCGTTCCGAGCGGGAAATCGACGAGCTCGTCCACAGCTACTCGCAATGGCCCGCACTGACAACGATGGTCGAGGCGGGGCGCCTCGAGGCGGTCCGGACCGACGTGCTCGCGTTCCTCGCAGAGCAGGGCAGCGTCAGTGGCGGCGTCGTCATCACGCCGGCGGGGGTCGTGGCTGCGGGTCCTGACGCGCTGACGGCCGCCCTCATCGGCGAAGCCGGCCGGAACGCGCCGTCCCCGCGCGTGATCGCCGTCAACGGCCAGGTCTTCGTCATGGACGACGACCCGGTCCGGGGCAGCTCGGCCGACCCCGGCACCGTTGGACGCCTCGTCCTGGCCCGGCGGCTGGACGCCCGCTTCGCCGCGGACCTTGCCAACCTGACCGGCTTTGCCGTCGGCCTCGCCACCGCTGACGGCGTGATCGCGGTCGAGACCGACCCGATCGTCACGCGGCCTGCCCTCCTCGCGGGCGACGGCGGCACGGTCGTCAGGACCGGCGACATCGTCGGCCGGTGGATGCCGCTCGCGACCGGTCCGGCGTCCCCCATGCTCATCGTGGCAAGCCCGATGTCGGCCCTCCGGAGCACGTCGAGCGGCCTGCCGACCGTGATCCTGGCACTCCTTGCCATGACGGTGATCGCCGCGCTCATCCTCGCGGCGCTGCTGGCCCGGGTCCTGCGCCGGCGACTGGACGCCGTCCATGACGGCCTGATCGCGGTTGCGGACGGCCGCGTCCCGCCGGACCTCGCGACCGGCTCCGATGACGACATCGCACGCCTGGCCGCAG
>JBAXFC010000641.1:0-1817 GCA_037140135.1 Chloroflexota bacterium | reverse complement strand
GTCCGGACGCGCCCGGCGTCCGGGGCCGCGGTCACGCCAGGGCCTTCGACGCCCTGCGGATGGCGGTGCCCTCGCCGTCGTCGCGGTCGTCGTCACCGCCCCGGGTGACGGGGATCAGCTCGTCCATCGAGCCGAGGTAGTCGATGTACAGCTTGCCCTGGAGGTGGTCCAGCTCGTGCTGGAGGGCGCGGCCGAGGAGGCCCGAGCCCGCCACCTTGATCTTCTTGCCCTTGCGGTTCTGCGCGACGACCCACACCTTCTCGCGCCGGGTGACGTAGGCCGTGTAGCCGGGAATGGAGAGGCATCCCTCGAGGTCGCGATCGTCGCCGGTGGCACGGACGATCTCGGGGTTGACGAGCTCGTGGAGCGTGCCCTCGACCTCGATGACGCAGGCGCGCACGGCCTCGCCCAGCTGCGGCGCCGCGAGCCCGACGCCGGGGGCATGGCGCATGGTGTGGGTCAGGTCGTCGAGGAGCTCGTGGAGGTACTTCCCGAAGCTGTCGACGGTCTTGCCCTTGAGCCGGAGGCGCGGGTCGCCGAGGAGGACGATGGGTCGGACGGTCATGGTGGCGGAGTATACAAAACGACCGCCCGGATCCCCTGCGGGGCGGGCGGTCGTCGGCCGGGGCCGTGCGCCGGCGTCGCCGAAGGCGACGCGTGGCGGTCAGTCGATCACGTGGCCGCGATGGACGATGACGGCGCCCGCCGCGAGCACCAGGCAGATGATCCCGATCAGCGTGATCAGCGAGAACCCGCTGCTCGCCGCACCGCCGACCGTCACGATCAGCGACACGAGCAGCAGCAGCCTGATGTCGAGCGACAGACTCACGGTCTCTCCTGGCCTTGATCCTGCATGGTCCGCCAACCAGGGCGGGTGGTCGGTGGAGTATGCCCGGTCAGGACAGGCTCGTGCGCGTTCAGATGCCGGACGCGGCCTGGTCGGCGGAATCCGCGACGGGCTCGCCGGCCGGGGCCTCGTCTGACGGCTGGGCCTCGGCTGCCTCGGCACCTGCCGGGCTGTCGTGGGAGCGCAGCTCGGCGGCCACGGCCTGCGCCTTCTCGGCGAAGCGCTGGCCCTGCTCCGTGGTCACCTCGGCCACCTTCTGGGAGAACGGACCGGCCTTGACCGCGGCGATTGCGGCGAGCTCCGCGGCCTTGGCACCCACCTGGCGCGCGACCGGGGCGGCCTCCTTGGCGATCCCGGCGATCATCGCCTCGAGCTGGGCCACCCACTGGCTGACCCTGTCGCCACCGGAGCCCGCGGACGGACCGGATGCCGGGCCTCCCCCGGCCTGCTCGCCGCCCGGGGCGGCGTTCTCGTTCGGATGCTCGGTCATGGAAACCCTCCTTGCAGCCCTGCTGCAACCTGCGTTCGATCGGGCTCCATTGTCGCGGGGAACGCGAACGAGCGCACGGGCCGGTGGTCCCGAGGTGGTCAGAGCAGGGATTCGGGATCCACGTCGATGCTCCAGGGCGAACCGGGGACCGGATCGAGGAGCGCCACGGGATCCTTCCCCCGGAGCACGACGTTGTACCGCCAGCGCTCCGCGCGGCGGGCGACGTACGCCGGCGCGGGTCCGACGACCTGCACCGCCAGCCCCCGCTCCCGGGCGCGCTCGCGGAGGCGGTCGGCCATCGCCAGCGCCTCCCGCTCGGCGGCCTCACGGTCCGCGAGGCCCACGGTGAGCTTCACCAGCTGCCCGAACGGCGGCGACCCGAAGCGGCGCCGCAGCTCCAGCTCCTCGGCGTAGAACGCGGACCCGTCACGCTCCACGACCGCCCGGATGGCGCGGTGCTCGGGCCGGTAGGTCTGGATG
>JBAXFC010000640.1:0-1819 GCA_037140135.1 Chloroflexota bacterium | reverse complement strand
CACCGGCGACATGGGCTTTTCGGCGCGCAAGACCTACGACATCGAGGTCTGGTTGCCAGGACAAAATCGCTATCGCGAGATTTCCAGCTGCTCGAACTGCGGCGACTTCCAGGCCCGCCGCATGGACGCGCGCTTCAAGGCCAAGGGCGAGAAGGGCACCCGGTTCGTTCATACCCTGAACGGGTCCGGCCTCGCGGCCGGACCCGTTCATCGGAGGAGGGAGAGCTACTTGCTGGCGTCCCAGGTGGCCCGCGAGGCGGCAAATGTCTCCGCGGGCAGGTTCACGTAGGGGACGGTCTCGAGGACCGTGCTGACCGTTCCCTCGGCGAGGTAGAAGTCGACGAAGGCGACGACCGCCGGGTTGGCCTTGGCCTTGGCCTTGTTCACGTAGATGTAGAGGCTGCGGGAGAGCGGGTAGGAGCCGTCGGAGATGGTCGCGACGCTCGGCTTGACGCAGGTGCCGTTGGGGTCCTTGGACACGCCCAGCTCGGCGACCTTGTCCTTGTTCTCCTCGGCGTAGGCGAAGCCGACCCAGCCCAGCGAGCTGTCGGAGCCGGCGATGCCGGCGATGATGGCGTTGTCGTTGGGGCTGGCCGTGTAGTCCGGACGCGTGGTGGTGTGAGCCTGGCCGGACGGGATCTGGTTGCGGGTCTTCGCGATCCCGTCGAGGGCGAGCTCGACGAAGCTGTCGAAGGTGCCCGACTCCTCACCGGGGCCGGTGATCGACAGCGGCGAGGACGGGAAGGTCGTGTTCGAGCCGAGCTCCTTGGCCATGGCGGAAGCATCGCTCCACTTCGCGAAGCCCGTGCTCTCCGGGCCGACGAGGGCGTACAGGTCGGCGAACGAGACGCATGCGACGTCCTTGTTGTTGACCGACGTCAGGACCGTCATGCCGTCGTACGCGATCTTGAGCTCGGTGTACTCGATGCCCGCGCCGGCGCAGGCCTTCGCCTCCGCATCCTTGATCTTGCGCGAGGCGTCGGAGATGTCGGTCTCGCCGGCGCAGAACTTCTTGAACCCGTCGCCCGTGCCCGGGCCTTCGACCGTGTACGTGAAGCCGGAGTTCGCGGCTGCGAACGCCTCGGCCACGCCGGTCGTGATGGGCTCCACCGTGGACGAGCCCGACACGTTGACCGCGCCGGTCACGCCACCGCCACCGCTCGCCGCGGGTGCCGCTGTGACCGGACCGGCCGTGGCAGGCGCAGGCGTGGACGCGGAGCCGCCGCACGCGGATGCCAGGATCGTGGCCGCGAATGCCAGACCGATGATCCGCTTGGGGGTGGAGAAGGTCATGCGAGCGGGTCCTCCTGGGACTGCCGGCGCGAGTGGGCGCCCGGCTGCCATTGACTTGTTGGGCGGTGCCACCTTCGCGCGGCGCGGTCGCCGGGCCGTTCGCGATGTGTAAACGTTCTGTTAGCGATGAGGTCGTCCGCCACGAGTGCTGGGGCCCGATGCGGGCTCTGGCTGCCGGACCACGGCGGCGCTCAGCCGCTTCCTAGTGCAGACTGGCGGGGGTGCGGTGCCGGCCGACGGTGGCGCGGACAGTCGAGGAGCGAGCGATGGCGAACGCCGGGGAGGGGAACGTCGGATCCGGAAGCGGCGACGTGGCGCCCGCTGGGTCCACGACAGGGTCTGGCGGCGCGTCCGCCGAGGTTGTCGCCGAGGTGGCTGCCAAGCTCGTGAAGGACGCCAGGAAGGCCGCCAGGAGGGCCAAGGCCAACGCCAAGGCCAACGCCAAGTCCGAGGCGGAAGCCGCCAAGGCGCTCGCCAAGTCGCTCGCCAAGTCCGAGGCGAAAGCCGCCAAGGCGATCGCCAAGTC
>JBAXFC010000639.1:0-1825 GCA_037140135.1 Chloroflexota bacterium | reverse complement strand
ATCAAATGCCACGTTCGGAGGCATCCCTGGAAGCCCCCCCGGGTGATTGTGCCAAAGGCCGGGTCGTCACGCCGGGTCGGCGAAGTGCCGGGCGAAGCACTCCGGGCAGATGCCGTGGCTGAACTTGCTGCCGGTGTGATCGCCGATGTACTTCTCGACCTGCTGCCAGTAGTCCTGATCGTCGCGGATCCGCTTGCAGTAGGAGCAGATCGGCAGGAACTCCTTCAGCTGCCGCACCTCGGCCAGGGCCGTGGTCAGCGCGGCCAGCTGGGCGTCGCGCTCGGCCTCCAGCCGCTTGCGATCGGTGACGTCGCGGGTCACCGCGAGGAGCACGGGCTTGCCGCTCTCCGGCTTCGGCAGCTTCACGGCGTGGGTCTCCATCCACCGCCGGGTGCCTCGCTGGCCGACGATCTCGAACACCCCGGAGGCGGAGCCTTCCTGGAAGGTCCGCCTCGAGATCTCCAGGTACTGCTCCCGGTGCGCCGGAGCCACCATCTCGACGACCGGCTTCCCGATGGCCTTCCCGGGCTCGTCGAACTCCAGCATGGCGAGCCCGGCCGGGTTCACGTCCAGCAGGATCCCGTCGGACGACTCCAGCGTGACGCACTCCGGCTCCGAATCCCAGATGGCCCTGAGGTGCGCCTCGCTCTGCCGGAGGATCCGCTGGCTCCTGTTGAGACCCCAGGCCAGGCCGGCGGAGATGAGCAGGAACAGCGCGGCCAGCGTGATCTGGACGGCGAACTCCTCGCGCCACGGCGCCAGGTAGTCGCTCGGCGCCAGGCCCACGAAGAGATAGAGCGGCCAGTTGGCGGTCTTGCGGTAGGCCACCTGCCGGCGGACGTCGTCCAGCGCGGTCCGGTTCTCGTAGAAGCCACTCTCCGGATTGGCCCGGAGCGCCTCGACCGTCTGGGGCGTCAGGACCTTGTGGCCGACTGCGCTGCCGAGGCCGGTCCGCTCCGGAACACGCAGGATGACGGCGATTTCCTGGTCGCGAAGCGAGACCGCGCCGTTCGGCCCGATGTTCAGGGACGAGAAGAGGCGTTCGAGGACCGTCAGCTCCATGCCCGCGACGACGACACCGGCGAACGAGCCGTCCGGCTGGTTGACGCGCCGCGCCATGCCGAGCGCCCACGTCCCGGACCAGCGGCTGACCAGGGGCTTGGAGATGACCATCCCCAGCTTCGGGTCCTGGCGCAACCGCGTGAAGTAGTCGCGGTCCGCGAGGTTGGGCATGCCGGTGCCCGTGGGCAACGTGCTGGCCCGGGCCATGCCGGTGGCGTCGACGTAGAAGAGGCTCCTGAGCTCCGGGCACCCCGCGAGCGGCCCCAGGAGGAAGGCGCGCAACTGCCCCTCCTCGACCGGGCCGGCGGCGATCTGCCGCTCGGCCTCCTTGACCGCTGCCAGGAGGGCGACGTCGATCTTGTCGAACGTGTACGAGACGCTGGATTCCAGCAGCTGGGCCAGGTTCTGGGCCGCGACGGCGGCTCTTTCCTCGTACTGGCGCCTGCTCCGCAGGAGCGAGAGCCCCATCAAGGCAAGGACCAGGGCGTCGATGAGCGCAATGGCCACCGTCAGGTGGACGGCGAGCGAGCGCCGGGTCCCCGCCATGTGCCAGACGCTCACGTGGATCGACCCCCAGTGCGAGGATGGGTTTCACACCGCCCTGCCCGGCGATCTCCTCACAGAGGTCCGAGGATGTCACGGCAAATTCGCCGCTCTCGAACCAACTCTCCACGCCTGGCCGGAACCGCTCCGGTGGTACACCTCTCCCATGCCGAAGACCCTGATCGAGCCCTTCCGGATCAAGTCGGTCGAGCCGATCCGC
>JBAXFC010000638.1:0-1833 GCA_037140135.1 Chloroflexota bacterium | reverse complement strand
CGTGAGGACCGTGGCGATGGCGAGGCCGGCCCAGACCAGGCGCCCGTGCGCCATGACCGGCACCTCTTCCTCGCTGTCGCGCATCCACATGTAGACCACGACGCGCAGGTAGTAGAAGGCGGCCGCGGCGGCGTTGAGCACGGCCAGGATCGCGAGCGGCGTCAGCCATCCGCCGGCCTGGACGGCCGCGAGGATCACGTAGAACTTGCCGAAGAAGCCGGCCGTCGGCGGGATGCCCGTGAGCGAGAGCATGAACAGCGTCATGAGCAGCGCCAGCGCAGGCTCGCGGCGGATGAGGCCGGCGAAGGTGGACAGGTTGGAGGTGACGCCCTGGCGGCGCTGGATCGCGGCGATCACGGCGAACGCGCCGAGGTTCATGAACGCGTAGGCCGAGCCGTAGAAGAGCAGCCCCTGGAGGCCGAGGACGTTGCCGGCGCCGAAGGCCGCGAAGCCCAGCAGCATGTACCCGGTGTGCGCGATGGACGAGTACGCCAGCATCCGCTTGACGTTGTCCTGCGTGAGCGCGACGAGGTTGCCGAGGGTCATCGTGAGCGCGGCGAGGACCATCAGGACGATGTTCCAGTCCACCGCGAGCGGGAACAGCGCGCCGCCGAAGAGGCGGATGATCAGCGCGAAGGCTCCCACCTTGGGCCCTACCGAGAGGTAGCCGGTGACCGGCGTCGGGGAGCCCTGGTAGGCGTCGGGGGTCCAGTAGTGGAACGGGACCGCCGCGATCTTGAACGCGACGCCCGTGGTCATGAACGCGAGGCCGAGGCCCAGGGCCGGGGAGAGGGAGCCGCTCGCGACGATCGAGGTCAGCGCCGCGGAGACGCCGGCGATCGAGGTGGTGCCGGTGATGCCCCAGGTGAACACCAGGCCGAACAGGAAGATCGCACTCGAGAACGACCCGAGGAGGAAGTACTTGATCGCACCCTCGGTGCTGTAGCCGTCGTTCTTGTGGTACCCGGCGAGGATGTAGCCCGGCAGGACCATCAGCTCCAGGCCCAGGAACAGGACCAGCAGGTCCGCAGAGCCCGCGAGGAGCATGGCACCCGCCATGGCGAACACGATGATCGCGCCGAACTCCGGCACCGGCAGCCCGCGCGACTCGAGGTAGTCGGGGGCGAACAGCATCGTCATCGCGACGATGATCACGAACAGGACGTCGAGGAAGGTCGTCAGCGCATCGACGACGTAGGCCCCGCCGAATGCGGTCGCGCCCGCCTGGCCCACGGCCAGGGTGAGCACGGCAACAAGGCCGAGGCCGATGAAGGTCGTGAGCAGCGACGGCACCTTGCGGCCGGGGAACACGAAGTCCACGACCACGATCGCCGAGGCGACCAGGACCGCCGCGATGAAGGGTGCCAGGGTGGTGGCGTCAGAGAAGAGCACGGTGTCCTCCTACCGCCACAGGATCGAGACGGCTTTGACGGAGCCGGCGATCAGGTTCAGGATCAGCCCGGGGAAGAGGCCGAAGACGACGATCATCGCGCCCAGCGGCACGAGCGTCAGGGCTTCCACCGGGCGCATGTCGGTCAGGTGATGGCCGAGGCCCTTGAGGAAGTCGGACAGCTCTCCGAAGACCACCCGCTGGAGCATCCAGAGCAGGTAGCCGGCGGCGAGGATCATCACGAAGGTGGCGATCACCGCGATCACCGGGTTGGCCTGGAACGCGCCGACCAGGGTCAGGAACTCGCCCACGAACCCGGACAGGCCCGGCAGGCCCACCGAGGCGAAGACGAAGAACCCGAAGGCGGCGGCGTAGACCGGGGTGGCCGAGCCGAGACCTCCCATCTTGGCGATCGTGCGGTCGTGGGTCCGCTCGTAGATCAC
>JBAXFC010000637.1:0-1875 GCA_037140135.1 Chloroflexota bacterium | reverse complement strand
GAAGATCCCGTCGGGCAAGGAGTTCACCAACGCGGTCAAGGCCGTGGCGCAGTACCTGGGCAAGCAGCCGGTCGCGATCATGCCGATCGAGGTCGGCGGCATGAACACGCTGATCCCGCTCGCGATCGCCAACGAGCTGGGGCTCCCGGTGATCGACGCCGACTCCATGCGCCGGGCGTTCCCGCAGATCGAGATGACCGTCTTCACCCTGCACGGCATTCCCGCCGCGCCGCTCGTGGTCGCCGACGAGAAGGGGAACCTGTGCATCTTCGAGGCGATCACGAACCAGGTCGCCGAGGACCTCGCCCGAGGCGCCGTGATCCGGCTGGGCATGGCGAACGCCATCTCCTGCTATCCGATGACCGTGGAGCAGGTCCACAAGTACGGCATCCAGGGCTCGATGAGCTACTGCACGGACCTTGGCAGGCACCTCGCGGCCGTCCAGCGCGGCGAGCATGGCGCCTACGACAAGTTCCTCGACTTCGCCGGGGCGCGCAAGCTGTTCACCGGCAAGCTGGTTGACCTCGACCGGCGCACGACCAGCGGCTTCGCCCGGGGCACCGTGATCCTCGAGGATCTCAAGAACCCCAACCGCCACGCCCGCATCGAGATCCAGAACGAGTACCTCGTCGCGTACGTGGACGACGTGCCGCTCGTCTCGGCGCCGGACCTCATCTCGCTCCTGGACCACGAGACCGCCCGCCCCATCCTCACCGAGACGCTCCGCTACGGCCAGCGCCTGGACCTGATCGGGATGCCCTGTGCACCAGAGTGGGACCAGCCCGGCATGCTCGACATCGTGGGGCCCAAGGCGTTCGGCTATGACATCGAGTACACCCCGTTCCGAGGCGCACAGGCATGACGAGACTCCGCTTGGGCATCGACGTCGGCGGCACCAACACCGACGGCGTCATCGTGGATGACGCGGGCGCCGTGATCGCCGCCGCGAAGACCCCCACCACCCCGGAGCCGCTTGACGGCATCCGCGCCGTCATGGCCGCGGTGATCGCGGGGATCGACAAATCCTCCATCACGCAGGTGATGCTGGGCACGACGCACCCCGCCAACGCGATCATCCAGCGCAAGGGCCTCGACAAGGTCGGGATCCTGCGCCTGTCCGCGCCCGCGTCCTACTCGGTTCGGCCGGGTGCCGCGTGGCCTGACGACCTGCACGCGATGGTCGTGGGCCCCACCGCGATCGTCCACGGCGGGTTCGAGTACGACGGCCGCGAGATCTCGCCGCTCGACCCGGCCGAGATCCGCGCCTTCGCCGCCGAGTGCCGGGGCAAGGTCAAGGCGATCGCCGTCTCCTGCGCCTTCAGCCCGGCGTCCTTCGACCACGAGCTGCGTGCCGAGGAGATCCTGCGCGAGGAGCTCGGCGACGAGATCGCGATCTCACTCTCCCACCAGGTCGCGTCGCTCGGCCTCCTCGAGCGCGAGGACGCCACCGCCCTCAACGCCTCGCTGCTGTCCGTGTCGCGGGCCGTCGTGGACGGCCTCCGGGGCGCGATGGAGCAGCACGGCCTGCCGGCCGTCGCGTACCTCACCCAGAACGACGGGACGCTGATGACCGTCGAGCAGGCCGTCAAGTTCCCGATCCTCACCATCGGCTCGGGCCCCACGAACTCCATGCGCGGCGCGTGCGCCCTCGCCGGGATCGCGGACGCCCTGGTCATGGACGTCGGCGGCACCTCGACCGACGTCGGCATCCTCATCGACGGCTTCCCGCGCGAGTCCGCGGCGGCCATCGAGGTGGGCGGGGTCCGGACGAACTTCCGGATGCCGGACCTCATCTCCATCGGCCTCGGCGGCGGCACCATCGTCCGCGGCGCGGGCGATGGCGTGTCCGTCGGCCCGGAGTCCGTGGGCTACCGC
>JBAXFC010000636.1:0-1882 GCA_037140135.1 Chloroflexota bacterium | reverse complement strand
ACGTGGATGCCGAACGGATCACCGAGGCGTTCCCCGAGCGGGTGGAGGTCATCCCCGTCCTGCTCGACGATCTGCCCGAGCGGCTCGACCGGTACCACTACGACCTCGTCGCCACCACCACGTTCCACGCGGACGAGGCCCAGGCGTACGTGGCCGGCCGGGTGCCGGTGGTCGCGATGCTCGTGGGCCCCGGGTACATGTCGCTCATCCACGAGATCACGGGGCTTGCACCCGGGTCCAAGGTGGGCGTCGTGTGCGGATCCCAGCGGGGCGTGGACAACATCGCCGAAGTCCTCGCGCTCGCGGGCGCGACGGGCGTCGAGATCATCCCGGGCCTCGCGCACACCGAGGAGGAGCTCGACCGGGTGGACCGCGAGGCAACCCTGGTCCTGCTTTCGCGCGAGGCCACCGCGCTCGGCCTCGAGACCCGCTTCGAGCGGCCCGAGCGCCTGCGCGAGTGGAGCTACGAGTTCGACCCGGCGGCCTTCGAGCTGCTGCGCCGGGCGATCGAGCGCGTGGCCGCCGGTCCGGGCTGAGGCTCCGGCGTCACCCCGGACGCCCGACGCCGGGAGGTTCACACTGCCGCTGCGGCGTCCTCGTGGTCTTCGCCACCCGCGCGCCGCACGGCCTGCAGGGCTGGCTCGAGCAGCGATCCCAGCCGGCGGTACGCCTCGTCGTTGATCCGCGCATAGACCCGGTGGTTCCCGGGGTCTGGCTGGAACACGTCGCGGCGGCGAACCATGCGGGCTGCCGCCGCAGCCGCGTCCGGGTGGACGCCGGCCGCCACCGCCGCGCAGATCGCCGCTCCCATGCCGGCCGCGCCGGTGACCTCGTTCCGGGTCGTCTGCACGCCCGAGACATCGGCCAGGATCCCCATCAGCAGGTCGCTGCCCGCCCCGCCGCCCGAGACGATGATGGTGTCCGGGCGGATCCCCAGCTCACGGTTCATGTCGTCGAAGCTGTTCATGAGGGTCATCGCGATCCCCTCGAGCATCGAGCGGTGGATGTGGCCCCGCGTGTGGTGGTCGTGGAACCCGATCATCACGCCCTTGCGGTGCAGCTGGCTGGCGGGCGCCAGCCAGTCCGGGATCGTGAGCAGGCCATCGGACCCGGCAGGCACGGCCGCCGCCTCCAGGCCCAGCGCCTCCTCGGTGGACAGGCCGTCCGCCCTCGCCTTCGCGGCGTACTCGTCGCCGATGATGGACTTGAGCCACGTGATGTGGCCCATACCCAAGCGGATGCCGCCGGCCTCGTACAGGTAGTGGTGCGGAACGCAGGCCATGTTGGTGAAGAAGTGCGTGGCGCCGGTCCGGTTCTCGGCGCCGTAGACCATGGACGCGCTGTACGTGCCCAGCGACACGAGGCCGACGCTCGGCTCGACCAGCCCGGCCCCAAGAGCCTCCACGGCCTTGTCATTGGCGGTGGCGACCACCGGCAGGCCGATCGGGAGGCCCGTCGCCGCCGCGGCACCCGCGGTGACCCGACCGAGGACCGCTCCGGGCAGGAGGATCTCGAGCAGCTTGGCACCCGGGATCCTGAACGCTCCGAGCTGCTGTGGGTCGGTGGTCCACGCCCAGGTATCGGTGTCCACGGGGAACTGGCCCGGGTAGGCGTTGGCAGCCGAATCGCGGAACTCGCCGGTCAGGCGATGCGTGAGGTACCCGGTCGGCGAGCACGTGTATGCGATGTCCGGGTGGTCCTCGAACGTCTCGTAGGCCCGGACGTCCATCCAGCTCATGACGGGTGCCGCAAGGGTTCCGTCGGCCCGCATGAACGCCCGACAGCAGCGGATCGAGCACAGCCCGAGGCCGAGGATCGCGGAGGGGTCGCCCCGGAACAGGCCCATCACCCGCCGCAGGACGCCCGCGAGGCTGTCCCACAG
>JBAXFC010000635.1:0-1909 GCA_037140135.1 Chloroflexota bacterium | reverse complement strand
CCGGCAAGACGACCACGCTCAACGTGCTCTCCTCGTTCATCCCCAACGACGAGCGGATCGTCACCATCGAGGACGCCGCCGAGCTCCAGCTCCGCCAGGAGCACGTGATCACGCTCGAGTCCCGCCCCGCCAACCTCGAGGGCGAGGGTGAGATCACCATCCGCCAGCTGCTGCGCAACGCCATGCACATGCGCCCCGATCGCGTCATCGTCGGCGAGTGCCGCGGCGGCGAGGCGCTGGACATGCTCCAGGCGATGACGACCGGCCATGACGGCTCGCTGTCCACCGGCCACGCCAACAGCCCGGATGACATGCTCCGCCGCCTCGAGACGATGGTCCTGATGACCGGCTACGACCTGCCCCTGCGGGCCATCCGCGAGCAGATCGCGTCCGCGGTGGACCTCATCGTCCACACCGCCCGCCTCAAGGACGGGTCCCGCCGGATCACCAACATCACCGAGATCTACGGCACCGAGGATGACGAGATCCTGACCCAGGACATCTTCATCTTCGAGCAGACCGGCATGCGCGACGGCAAGATCGAGGGCCTGCTGCGGCCCACCGGGGTCCGCCCCACGTTCATGGACCAGTTCAAGCGCTCGGGCGTGGAACTCCCCGCCGACGAGTTCGGCATCCCTCCGCTGGACCCCTCCAAGCTGCGGCGCGTCCGGGGCCTCAAGGGCCGCTGGGGCGGGGGTGCCATCCACGATGGTCCGGACGAGGTCGCCATCCGCGTGGGCAAGGGCCGCGTGGTCAAGGCCGGCGGCATGGTCTACGTCTCGTCCGTGGGCCCCCTCGACATCGAGACCGGCCGGATCGCCGGCGAGTCGATGCGGGTGCAGGCGCGCGCGGCGATGGAGAACCTCCGGCGGCGCCTCCGGGAGGCCGGCACATCGCTGGACAAGGTGGTCTGGTTCAACTGGGCGCTGCGTGACGCGGGCGACTTCGACGCCTTCAACGAGGAATTGGCGGAGTGGTTCCCGGGCGAGGCGCCAGTCGGCCAGGGCACCATCCTGCCGCCGCTCCAGCGGCGTGCCGGGTTCCGGATCACGCTCGGCGCCATCGCCGAAGGGGCACCCGCGACGATCTTCGACGAGGGGGCCGGTCATGGACCCGTGGTGATGATCGCCGGCCCGGCCGGAATCAGCGCCGAGCCGGCCCGCGGCGCGGAAGGCGTGACTCCCGCCCCGGCGCCCGTGGTGCCGGAGGATGACGTCAGTGGGCACGCCGTGGCGCCGCCCGCTCGGTCCACTCGGTCCACTCGGTCCGCTCGGTCCACTCCGTCCGCCCCGTCCGCCCGGTCCACTCCGTCCGCTCCGTCCGCTCCGTCCGCTCCCGCGAGCAGGCCGGCCCGCCGGCCGCGCGGAGGCACCACGCCCGCAGCGGATCCGGACGCCAAGGGCTAGCAGCCGCCGGTTCTGCCGGCGTCACGGCCCAACGGCCGGTCCAGCCTACGGCGCGATGCTGTGGGTCGGGATCGACCAGGCGGCGAAGACGATCTGCCCGACGGCGAAGATCCCGAGCAGGATCCACGTGCCCCGCGTCCCCAGGCGGTCGCCCAGTGCGGCGTAGATCGGAAACGCGCCGAGCACGTAGCGCGGCATCGAGTGCAGGGCCCCGCCCGGGATGATGGACACGGCCAGCACCGCGAGCGCGTAGAAGCCGAGCTCGCGCTCGCGCCGGACGAGCATGACGGCCGCCGCGGCCGAGAAGCCGATGAATGCCACCCAGCCCGTCTGCTGCCAGCTCGGCTCGAGGAAGACCCGGGGCAGCTGGCGCAGGCCCGCATCGGGGACCCACGCGGGCGCCCCCTGCAGGAAGCCCATCGGGTCCCCGGTGAGCAGCGCCACGAACCCCCACCAGGCGGCGAACGCGGCCCTGGCCATCGTCGCCTGCCAAAAACTCGACA
>JBAXFC010000634.1:0-1932 GCA_037140135.1 Chloroflexota bacterium | reverse complement strand
GCGCTGGAGCTACGCGATCGGGTCTCCGCGCGCATGGGTGGCGCCATCGTCCCGACGGTCGCGACCTTCCACTCCTTCGCGTACGCCCTGCTGCGTCGCACGGACGATCCCGAGGACTACCTCGATCCGCCGCGGCTCATGTCGGGGGCCGAGGAGGACGTCCGCATTCGCACGCTGCTGCTCGGCGCAGTGGAGGACGGAGCCGTCGACTGGCCGGCCGACCTCATGGGGGCGCTGCCGACGCTGGGCCTGGCGAACGAGGTGCGGGCGGTCCTGTCCCGGGCCCGCGACCTCGGCCTGGAGGACGAAGCGCTCCAGCGCATCGGGCTGGCCTCGGGTCGCCCGGCCTGGGCGGCCATCGGCCAACTGGCCCGACAGGAGCAGCAGGTCATGGCCCTGGAGAACGTCATGGACTACTCCGAGCTGATGTGGCGGGCGGTGCTCCGTGCGCAGGAGCCGCCGGTGCAGGCCATCCTGCATCGGCAGTACCGCGCGGTCTTCGTCGACGAATACCAGGACACCGACCCGCTGCAGGTCGACCTGCTGAAGGCGCTCGTCGGCCCCGAGTGCGCCATCGTCGCGGTCGGTGACCCCGACCAGGCGATCTACGCATTCCGTGGCGCCGACGTGCGCGGGCTCGAGGACTTTCGCACCGACTTCCCCGCGCCCGGTGGCGGCTCGGCCCCGGTCGCGGTCCTGCGCACCTGCCGCCGGTACGGGCCGGTCGTCCGATTGGCGGCCGCGGCCGTCATCGCCAGGAACCGCGTGGTCCGGGGTATCCCTCCTGAGCACGTGGCCGCGCATCGGGCGCCGACGTGCACCGAGACACAGCCCGACGACGTCGATGTGCGCGCGTATGACGACGAGGGTTCCCTGGCGGCCTATGTGGCCGATGCCATACGGCGCGCGCACGTCAACGACAAGGTGCCGTGGGAGCAGATGGCGGTCCTGGTGCGCACGGGCCTGCAGATCCCTCGCGTCCAGCGCGCGCTGCAGCTGGCCGGCGTGCCGGTGGTCGTGGCGGCGGACGAGATCCCGTTGCGGGCGGAGGCGGCCGTAGCCGTCCTGCTCTCGGCGCTGCGCATCGCGATTGCGCCGGACCGGGCGACCTCGGCCGACGTCGAGGACCTGCTCACCGGCCCGCTGTGCGGGCTCGGCGGCACCGACCTGCGTCGCGTGGGTCGCGCGCTACGTGCCGCCGCGCACTCACCCGGGGAGGCCACCCCAAATTCCACAGACCTGCTGCGCGACGTGGTGATCGGCGGCGTCACCGAGGGGGTCGCCGAGTACCCGCTGCCGCCCTCCGACCCGGCCATGGCAGCTGTCCGAGCGGCGGCCGCCCTCCTGCGCTCCGTTCGCGACGAGGTCCGCACCGGTGCGACTCCGCAGGAGGCGCTGTGGACGCTCTGGACGGGTGGGCGGGCGCCGCACGGCTGGCCCGAGCGGCTGCGAGCCGAGGCGATCGCGGGTTCGCGATCGGCCCACCACGACCTCGATGCTGTCATGGCACTGTTCGAGGCGGCCGAGCGCTTCACCGGCAGGTACCCCGGCTTCGCCGGTTCCCAGCAGTTCATCGATGCCCTCGCCGCCCAGCAGATCCCGGCCGAGCAGGTGTCCGATCGCGGCGTGCAGGAGCATGCCGTGCGCATTCTCACCGCCCATCGGGCCAAGGGCCTCGAGTGGGACGAGGTCTGGGTTGTCGGCGCCCAGGAGGGCGTGTGGCCGGACCTGCGCGAGCGGGGCAGCACGCTGCGGGCTGCCGAGCTCGGCGCCGACGGCCTGGTGCCGGGCACCAATGCGGCGCAGTTGCTGGCCGAGGAACGGCGGCTGTTCTACGTGGCCTGCACGCGGGCGCGTCATCGCCTGCATGTGGCCGTCATCTCCTCCAGTGGCGACGAGCGCGAGCAGCCGAGTCGGTTCGTCGACGACCTG
>JBAXFC010000633.1:0-1953 GCA_037140135.1 Chloroflexota bacterium | reverse complement strand
GCGCCGCCGCAGTCCGCCCGCACGACGAAGGCCCTGGGCTGGGCCGTCACCTTGATCCCTGTGGCCCAGGCGAGGAGGTGGCTCCCGTCGCTGCTCCAGGAGATCTGGCTCACCTGGTCCAGGTCGGCACCCAGCTCCTTCAGACTCACCTCGCAGATCACGGCTCCGGAGCCGTCCGGATCGATCCTCAGGATCCGCAGGCTCGACTCGTCGCCCAGGGCGATGCGCCGCCCCTCCGGGTCGAAGGCGGCTCCCAGCTTCCAGGGGCTGCCGCCAGCGAGGACCCTCGGCGCACCGTAGCGCCAGAGCCGGACGGCGCCATCGGTGCTGGCGGTGACGATCCGGTTCCCCTCTCCGAAGAACGCGCGCAGGACGAGCCCCTCGCTCCCCCGCAGCACCGCGATGGGCGCGCTCCCCTGCGCGGCCCAGAGGCGCGCCGTCCCGTCCGCGCTCCCGGTCACGTACCACTCGCCGTCTGCCGAGACGTTGGCGTCGGTGACCCAGTTCTCGTGGCGGCGGAACTGCTTGTTCTTCGGATTCCGGGCCGACCACACGACCATCCGCTTGTCGGCGACGGCCAGCAAGCAGTCGTCGTCCTCCAGATGGGGGGCGAACTTCGCCAGGGTGATCGGTCGCCCGGCCCGCGCCTCCCAGCGCGCCAGCTCCGTGGGGACCGTCCCGCCCTGTCCCGGGTGGCCGGCGCCGAACGACCACGCGATGGTCTTGCCGTCGTCGCCGGCGCTCAGGAGGCGTCCGGGGTCCCGGGGATGGAAGGAGAGGCTCCGGACGGCGGCACCGTGCCGGAAGGGCCAGGCGCCGATGGCGTCCAGGGAGGGCCCGATCCAGGGGCGGCTCGACCCGTCGATCCTCCAGACCCGGATGATCCCGTCCGCGTTTCCCGCCGCGAGGAGATCCCCCGTCCCGGAGAAGGCGAGCGCGGTCTGGGTGGATCGACCCGCCTCGCTCCGCGGATAGACGAACTTCGGATCTCCGCGCGACCGCGCCTCGTGGACGACGATCGACCCGTCCTGGCAGGCCAGCGCCAGCCGGTCCTCGGCGGGGCTCACGGCCACCCCGTACACGGCCTCATGCGGCCCGCCGCACGAGAGGAGCGTGGGCTTCGCCTCCCCCTCCACGTCGCGGATCCAGGCGCGACCATCCCCGAGGGTCACGATCCGGGTGCCCCCGTCCACGAGCCAGGCCGCCTGTGCCTCCTCGGCGAGCTTGATCTGCCGGATCGGGGAGAGCGTCTTCGCGTCCAGGATCCGGGCCTCGGTCCCGGCCACCGCGAGGATGCGCGATCCGTCGGAGGTGAGGCGCGCGTCGTTCAGGGCGGCGTCGAAGCGCTCGGTCCGCTCGATCCGCGCGCCTTCCAGGTTGACCAGGGACTGCACCAGCATCTGCCGCGCCACGGCGTTCCTGGAGTCCAGATCGATCGCCGCGAGCGCGAGGTGCGCGGCCCTTGCCGGGTGACGGTCGACCTCCCACTGCGCGGAGCTGGCCAGCTCCCGCGCCTTGGTGGCGTGGAGCTCCTTCAGCCCCTTGACACCCACCACGTAGACGATCGCCGCCAGCATGGCGACGACGGCGGCCGCGGCGAGGAGGGCGCGCCGCCGGGCGCGCGTCACCTCGAATGAGCACTCGTCCAGAAAGGCCGTGGCCTCCTGCCAGGTCGTGGCGCCGATCCCGGGGTAGTACAGGTTCACCCACTCCGGGCCCGGCCGCTCCCGGGCCCGCCAGCCCTTGACCTTCCTCAGGGCTCGTCCGCCCCACAGGTCCCCGTCCTCGGCGGTGTAGGCCCTGGCCGCGTCGACGAGGCGGCGAAGCATGTCGGCCGAGTCGGCCTCGTCCTTGATCCACAGCCGCAGGTCCTTCCAGAGTCGGATGAGCGCCTCGTGGGAAATGTCGACGACGGTGTCGTCCCGCAGGGGAGTTGCGGGAGCAGGCTGGAGG
>JBAXFC010000632.1:0-1956 GCA_037140135.1 Chloroflexota bacterium | reverse complement strand
CGGCGGGGCAGCGTCGATCACGGGCCCATCCTAACGTGCCGGGTGAAACCTGTCCCCGCCCGATAGCCGATTTCGTCACGAACCACGGCCGGATGGGCTACGGGCAGTGCCGCATCTCGCGACCGGCGACCACTTCGCGGCACGGCCACCGGGCGGAGGCGCCGCCGGGCCGCACGGGCCCGCAACGGGCGGTTTCGGCGACCGGCACTCGCCACGAGGCGACCGCGCTAGCATCGGTGCATGCCGATCCTCGACCGCGATGCCCTCAACCGCGCCTTCGCCCTGGCCGAGCGACGGGTGACCGCCGGCGAGCTGCCGTTTGCGATTCTCGCGGTCGCCGGCGCGGACGGGCTTGTGCGCATGGAGGCGTACTCGCAGGCCGGTGGCACGCGCCTCGGCTCGAAGGCTGTCTGCCTGCTCGCCTCGATCACCAAGCCGATCTTCGCCACGCTGGTCCTGCGCCTGGTCGCCGACGGACGGTTCTCCCTGGAGGAGCCGCTCGCCCGCTGGCTGCCGGAGCTCGCCGAGGCCGGCCACGCGCCATTCTCCGCGTGGCACGTCCTGACCCACACGACCGGCATCCCGGACGTGGACATCGAGGGACTGCTGCTGGGCGGCGGCACGCGCGATGACGTCCTGCGGGCCACGATCGCCGCGGGCCAGGGGTCCGTGCCCGGCTCGACGTTCCTCTACGCCTCGTCCACCTTCGACCTGCTCGCCGAGGCGGTGACGCGCGCGACCGGGCGCCCGTACGAGGAGCTGGTGAGCGAGCTCGTGCTCGAGCCACTGGGCATGGAGGACACCGGGTTCGAGCCGTTCGGCGTGGGCGTGGGACGGCTGGCGCCGGTCCAGTTCGGCGGCTCGGACGGCAGCCGGCGGCCCGAGACCGCGACGGTCCCGCTCGACGTCGCCGTGCGTGCCTTCTCCGCGATGCACCTCGCGGGCGCCGGGCTCTGGAGCACGGCGTCGGACCTCGTCCGCTTCGGGCGCGCGATGCTCCGGGGCGGCGAGCTCGACGGCGCGCGCGTGCTGCCGCCGCGGATCGTCGAGCTGATGACGCGCGAGGTCACGGTCGACGGCCTCGGTGCCGCCGAGGACCGGCTGCTCGACGGCCACTACGCCATCGGCTGGGGGAAGCCCGGCGCGGCGTCGCCGGCATCAGCCGCGGCGTTCGGACACGGTGGGATCTCCGGGACGCGGCTCTGGATCGACCCGGCGCACGATCTCGTGTTCGTGTTCCTGTCCGGCGTCTGGGGGCTGGCCGGCCAGGTCATCGACGACCAGCAGCTCGCGGTCTACGCCGCCCTGAGGTAGAGCTCCGTCGGTCGGCCGGCCGCTCGCCCGGAGCCCCTGCCAAACCCGCCCTGAACCCTTGACACGCCCCGTCACGGTGCTAGGCTGGCCGCGTTGTTGCACAACTGAGCGGTGTGATTGCTCATATGTGCACGAAGTTGGAGGGTCCGGTGCTCGCTGCCAGGCGTCGCGGTCAGCTCGACGTACGCCTGATGGTGCGGATCGCGCAGATGTACTACCGCCTCCACCTCTCCCAGGAGCAGATCGGGGACCGGCTCGGGATCAGCCGGTTCAAGGTGGGGCGCCTGCTGGATCGCGCAGTCACCGAGGACATCGTCCGGATCGAGATCGTCCATCCCGCCGCGCGGCTGGTGGAGCTCGAGGACCGTCTGACCGAGCGGTTCGGGCTGGTCGGCGCCGCGGTTGCGGACGTGCCGGCGGTCGGCACCGGATCGGCAGCCGATGACCTCGCCCGCGATGCGGTCGCGGAGGCCGCGGCGGACCTGCTGGCCAAGCAGGAGCCCACGGGCGCAATCGCTGTCTCGTGGGGCCGGACGATGCTCGCCGTGGCCCGCGCGCTGCCCAAGGGCTGGACCAGCGCCAGCGAGATCGTGCAACTCAACGGCGCCTCGTCCCGCTCGTCGCAGCCCACGCGTGCAAACG
>JBAXFC010000631.1:0-1959 GCA_037140135.1 Chloroflexota bacterium | reverse complement strand
TCACCCTGACCGCGACGCCCGCCACCGGCTCCACGTTCACCGGCTGGTCCGGCGCCTGCACCGGGAAGGGGACAACCTGCACCGTGTCCATGACCGTGGATCGTGCGACGACGGTCACCTTCACCTCGTCGGTCACGCTCTACACGGCCACCGTGACCAAGGCCGGCACGGGTGCCGGCACCGTCATCTCGAACCCCGCGGGCGTCAACTGCGGGACCACCTGCGTGGCGTCGTTCGCGTCCGGCACCTCCGCGGTGCTCACCGCCACGCCCGCAACCGGCTCCACGTTCACCGGCTGGTCCGGCGCCTGCACCGGCACCGGCACCTGCACCCTGTCGATGAAGGCCGCCAAGGCCGTCACCGCCACGTTCACCCTGGTGCCCGTCAAGTACGCGGCCACGGTGACCAAGGCGGGCACCGGCGCTGGCACCGTCACCTCCAGCCCCGCCGGGATCAGCTGTGGGACCACCTGCTCGTTCCCGTTCACGTCCGGGGCGTCCGTGTTGCTCACCGCCGTCCCGGCCACGGGCTCCACGTTCACCGGCTGGACCGGCGCCTGCACGGGCACCGGCATCTGCCTCCTGTCCATGACCGCCGACCGGGCTGTCACCGCCACGTTCGTGCCGGCCGCCAAGGCCGCGACAACCCTCGCCTACACCGGCCCGACCATCGCCGAGGAAGGCGTGTCGATCAAGCTCTCGGCCAAGCTGGTCTCCGGCACCACCGTGGTGTCGGGCGCAAGCGTCACGTTCACCCTCGCGGGCAAGACCTACACGGCAACCACGAACACGTGCGGGATCGCGACCGTCACCGTCACGGCCCCCAAGGTTGACGGCTACTTCCCGATCAGGATCACCTTCGCAGGCAGTGCGACGTTCGCCGCGAGCACCTCGACCGTCCAACTGTTCATCGACTGAGCATCGGGTTGCAGCGCCGGGGCGCCGGAGCGCGATGCCGGTCGGCGGGCTCCGGCCCACCGGCCGACGTCTGAACGGCACTCGCTGCACCAGGCACCGAAGCCGGCCGAAAGGCCGGCTTCGGTGTTGCGTCGGGTCGGGCCCGGCGGCGGCCCGCGTCGCGTCGGGTCGGGCCCGGCGGCGATCGGCTGTGCGTCGCACGCACAACGGCAGCATGGGAGCACCGGAAACCTGCGCCCCACGCACAACGGCGCGCCGGCTCGGCGAGGGACGGCCGGCCTCTGCCGCGCGAACGCTCCATCGGGATCGCGCGGTGCCGTCACCCCACGGGCCGGCGTCCGCTCCGTCGCCGGGCTCCTGCAAGCGCGCCCCCGGCCCCGCCCCGCTCGCGCTCGCGGCCTACCAGAGCGGAGCGAGCACGCCGAGATGGAACGGACCGTTGCTGACGGTGATGTCGCCTGAGAACGGGTGGTCGAACACGACCACCACAAGGAGGCAGAAGCCAACCAGGGCGGCAACCCCCATGACCATCAGGAGCTGGGCCCGGTAGCGGCGCATGCCGAACAGCCACGTGAACGCGACGAGCAGGAGCGCCCCGCCGTAGATCAGGTCCTGGAGAACGGCTGGCAACTCCTCCTGGGCCGCGAACAGCCGATCCCGGCGGGCGGCAAGGAGGTCGTTGAGGTCGTTGATCGCGGCAGTGTGGAAGCCGGCTTGGGACTGGGTGGCCGGATTGCTCGACCGAAGGGTCGCGAACAGGGCGACGATGTCGGCATCGACGGCGCCGCTCGGCTTGCCGGTCGTCATCAGGGGCCACTCCAGTTCCACGACATCGTGGACGTACGCACGCACTTCGGCGGACATCGAGGACGAGACATCGAGGCCCTCCGTGTCGAGCAGGACCTGGGCTGCATACGTGGCCTCCCGCCGGACGTTGTGCTCGGCGTCCGCGAATGAGCTCCAGACGGTCACGACGACGAAGGCGAGCATGATCCCGTAGATCGCGCCGACGATGCCCAACAGCACGCCCGCGACATCGTTG
>JBAXFC010000630.1:0-1963 GCA_037140135.1 Chloroflexota bacterium | reverse complement strand
TGTTGACCAGCAGGAGCCACGCCTGGTCGTTGGCGGACAGCACCTGGCCGGTGTCCTCGGACGGGCCGGCGGGCGGGGCCGAGAGGGGGGACGGCGCCCCCGAGGCGGGTGCCCGGCTGATCGAGGCCTGGAGCGCCTGGAGCGCCGCGAGGCCCATCCCGCGCCCCGCGCCGTTGCCCATGCCGTTCCCGTGACCGTTGCCGTGGCCGGTGGCACTCCCGGGGAACGCGCGATAGGTGCCGTCGCCAACCTGGGCCAGCACCGCCGACGCGGAGCGCTCGGACAGGGTGACCTTGACGGCCTCCGTCGTCTGCACGCGCTTGTCGCCTTCCCACGCGGTGATCGATCGCTGTGCCTCCAGCGAGGCGGTGTACGTGTGGGTGGTCGCAAATGCGAGCGTGCTGTCGGTGATGCGCATCCGTGCTGCCGAACCTCAGGTCCTACCCGGAGCAGCCCCGCGTCCTTTCGGGGGTTCCCCCTAGGGATCGGCCCGAAGGTACGGGTTGCGGAGGGTCCATTGGAGGGGGGCCGCCGGCCAGGATGGCCGGCGGCAGCCACACCGGGCGTCAGGCGTAGAGCTTGAGCTCGCCTGCGATACCGGCCCGGCCGTCCTCGTAGAGGAACACGCTCGAGGCCGCGAGCGTGCCGGTCTGGGCGCCGTACTCGTACTGCGTCGCCACCGAGGAGGCCGCCATCGCGCCCACCCCCGCGTCCTTGAGCGAGACCAGCGCGTCGCCCTCGTTGCCCGACCAGAGCGCCAGCTGGGCGAAGGCGGCGTCGCCCTCGTCCACCCAGCCGTTCCGGTCGCCGTCGAGCGCGGCCAGCTCGGCAAACCCGTCCTGGGTGGCGGGGCCGAACATCTCGGACCCGTTGTCGATGGTGCCGTTGCCGTTGAGATCGCGGACGAGGTACCGCGTTGTGGATGCAAGCGAGGCAACCGTCTCGGCCGTGCCGTCGTTGTTGACGTCCACCTGCTGGGTCCCGTCGCCGAGGCCCGGCGCGGCAGCCGCGAACGAGAGCGCCAGCGGATCGTGGGCGGCCTGGCCCAGGCGGACGCTCGCCGCAAGGTTGACCGATTCGGCGCGGACCAGCCTGAACGCCGCCGCCACGTTGATCTGGCGCCCGTCGGCCGTGGTCACGGACCCCGCGGCGGCGAAGGCGGTCTGCTCGGTCTCGGTGACCGTGACGCTGACATCCTCGCGATAGCCCCAGTCCTCGACCGGTGCGGGAGGCGGGGCCGGCTGGGCCTGTGCCGCCCCGCTGCCGGCGGCAGACGCGGCGTACTGGGACGCCAGCTGCTGCATGGCGGCGTTGACCTGGGACTTGGGCTCCACCTGCTGGGCGAGCTGGGCGATCCGGGCGGCGAGCCTGGACGCGGCGTCCGCGTCGCCGGTGAGCCGCAGGAGCAGCAGCCAGGCCGTGTTGGCGAGCGAGAGGTTGTCCACCGACGGGCTGGCCGCCGCAGCGGAGCCGGCCGTTGCCGCCGACGCTGCGGCCGCGGGAGCGGGAGCACCCTGGCGCAGCGGGGACGCGGTCACCCTGGGCAGGGACGCCTGGCGCATGCGGGGCATGGCGACGCCACGGCCGGTCTGCGTGAGCTGCTGCGCGGACGCGCGGAGTCGCTCGGCGGCGTCGGCGCCGCTGAGCGTGACCTTCACGTCCTCGCCGAGATCGACGCGACCGGTCTTGTCCCAGGCCGCAACCTGTCGATGGCCTTCGAGCGAGGCCGATACCGAATGGCTCGACGCGAGGTCGAGCGAGCTGTCGGTGATACGCATCCGTGCTGCCGATCCTCCGATTCCGATCGGAAGGGTCCCCAGGGAGTTCGGGGGTTCACCCTAGGGGTCGGTCCCGAGTCTCAGGGAGTTCAGCCCCCCATTCGGGCCATACGCCAGACGCCGGCCCCTGCCGCAGCGGGCGTCCCGGGCGAGCGCCGTATGATCCGGCGCTGCTCGAGCCCCTC
>JBAXFC010000629.1:0-1972 GCA_037140135.1 Chloroflexota bacterium | reverse complement strand
CCGCATCACCATGGGCTCCACCGGGGACGCGGTGGACGGGATCTTCACCACGCTCAAGACCGCCTACGAGGCGAAGTACCCGGGCCGGACGGTCGAGATCAACATCCAGGAGGATGACGTCTACGACACGATCGGGCTCAACAACAGCCTGACGTCGCGGAACCCGCCGGACATCTACTTCGGGCGCCCCGGGGCGCTGCTCGCGGCGAAGCTCGCCGACGGGTACGCCGCCGACATCTCCGCGGCCGTCGCGGGTCCGCTGTTCGCCGGTCGTTTCGACCCCGGCGCATACGCGGGGATGGTCTTCGACGGCAAGACCTACATGGTCCCCTGGAGCGGCGACGTCACCAACGTGTTCTGGTACAACAAGGCGATCTTTCTCGCCAACGGGCTGACGCCGCCGACGACCTGGGACGAGTTCATGACCCTGTGCGCCACGCTCAAGGCCGCGGGGATCACGCCGATCATCGACGGCAACAAGGACAAGTGGCCCATCGGCAGCGTCGCCTCCCACCTCGCGGAGCGGGTCCTGGGCAACGACGCCTACGTGGCGGCGATCAAGGGCGACCAGCCCATGAACTCCCCGGAGATGGTGGCCGCCTTCGGCAAGCTCCAGGAGCTCGCCCAGAAGGGCTACATCAACGAGAGCGTGACCGCCCTGCCGGACGACCAGGCGAACACGCAGTTCCTGCTTGGCAAGTCCGCGATGATCGCGATCGGCAGCTGGCTGGTCTCGGACCAGGTCACCCAGGCCCCCAACCTCGCGCTCGGGTTCTTCAACATGCCGACCTTCCCCGGAGCAGGCGACCAGAAGAGCGTGCTCGGGGTCTCCACAGGCTTCGTCGTCAACGCCCACAGCGAGCACATCGACGCCGCGGCGGAGTTCCTCGCGATGGTCGCCTCGCCCGAGGGGTCCGCGATGTTCGCCAAGGAAGGCCTGACCCCGATGACGGTTGACCCGTTCGCCGGGGTGCAGACCGATCCCAACACGGTGGCCCTCGCGGCGCTCCTGAGCACCGCCCCGGTCAAGGTGACGCCGGCGGACAACTACGATGTCCAGCGGGCCGACGAGTTCTACGGTGCCGCGGCGGCCGTCATCGGCGGCCTCAAGACACCGCAGGAAGCCCTGGACGCGGCGCAGAAGCGCGTCGAGCAGCTGCCCAAGCCGTAGGCACGGCGCCCCGGTAGACCAGCCCGCGTCGTCACGGTCGGCGAGGAGGAGCGTTGAAGCCCAGCAGCCGTTGGACAGCCTATGTGCTCGTCGGCCCCGCGGTGGCCCTGTTCACGTTCGTCGTCGGCCTGCCGCTGCTGGGCACCATCGGGCTGAGCCTCGTGAGCTGGTCCGGCACCAACCGGATGAAGTTCATCGGGCTCGACAACTTCGTCCGCGCCTTCGGCGACGAGGTCTACCGGGGCACCTATCTCCACACGTTCATCTACATCGCGGCCACCCTGGTGCTGGAGGTGGCCGTGGGCTTCGTCCTCGCGGGGCTGGTGTCGGTGAAGGGCAGGCGGAGCGCCTGGTACCGGATCACCTTCTTCATCCCGGTGATGCTTCCCATGGTCGTCATCGCCGTGCTCTGGTCGTTCATCTACAGCAATGACGGCGGCCTCCTCAACTCGTTCCTGGGCGCCATCGGCCGGGACGACCTGCGGCACGTCTGGCTGGGTGACCCGAGCACCGCGCTGCTCGCGGTCTCCGTGGTCTCGGGCTGGGTGTACGCCGGGTTCTACATGGCCATCTTCTACGCGGGGCTCCAGCGCGTCCCGCAGCACCTGCTCGAGGCCGCCGAGCTCGACGGGGCCTCCGAGCGGGACCTCTTCTTCCGGATCAAGGTCCCCCTCCTGCGCGGCATGACCGAGGTGGCGGTCCTGCTGTGCATCACGGGCGCCTTCTCGACCTTCGACCTGTTCTACGTCATGACCAACGGCGGCCCCGACCACGAGACCGAGATCATCACGACCTACGTGG
>JBAXFC010000628.1:0-1974 GCA_037140135.1 Chloroflexota bacterium | reverse complement strand
CGACGCGGGAGACGTGCTCTCCACCTGCCACGAGGTCGCCGGCCGGGTCGAGGATGGGCGCGATCCAGCCCTGGGCGATCGAGGCGGCGGGTCGCGCCAGCAGGGCGACCGCCCCCAGCGCGGCGCCACGCCAGAGCCAGCGGTTCCGGCGGCGGACACCCGGGAAGCCCAGCTCGAAGGCCGCGATCAGCGCGATCGTGGCGGCACTGCCCAGGCGGGAGACCAGGAGCAGCGCGAGGCTGCGCAGCTCGATCGTGTCGAGGGCACCGGGGCTCGTGAGCGGGACGAGCCCCACGATGAACCAGGCGATGCCGAGGACGATCGAGATCCAGCCCCAGATCGACAGGCGGGCCGTCATGCCGGCGAGGCCCTTGGGGTCACGGCGGACGCGGACGGCCGGCTGCCGGTGCTCGATAAGCGGCATCGTGGTCCTTTCGCTCAGGAGGCTGCGAGGGCGTCGGCAAGGGTGCCGAGGCGGGCCATCTCGCCGGGTGTCAGGTCGAGCTCGGCAGCGGCGGCGTTCTCCGCGAGCTGCTCGATCGTGCGGGCACCGGGGATGACCACGGTGTTGGGGTGGCCCAGGACCCAGGCGAGGGCCACCTGGGCGCGGGTCCCGTCGTGGGCGTGTGCGATCTCCGCGACCGCGGCGCGCAGCGGTCCGAGGGCCGGCACGCCACGGGCGGGCATCATGAACCGGGTGTTGCGCATGCCTGCGCCCGAGAAGTCGTCCCGGCCGGCAAGCAGGCCCTGCCCGAGCGGCGAGTAGGCGACCACCATCCGGTTGCCCGCCTGCGCCCACGGCACGAGGTCCTTCACGGGGCCCGGGCTCACGAGGCTGAAGCGCACCTGGTTGGCGACGACCTTGCGGCCCAGTCCAGCCTCCGCCTCGCGCCACTGCGCAAGGTTGAAGTTGCTCACCGCCGCGCGGCGGACGCGGTCCTGCTCCACCAGCGGGCGGACCGCCTGCATCACCCGGCGCGCCGAGACGAACGGGTTCTTCTGGTGGATGTAGAGCATGTCGAGGGTGTTCATGCCCAGGCGCTCGCGGCTGCCGTCCGCCTGCCATGCGACGATCCGCTCGAGGGGCATCAGCGGCATGAACTTGGTGGCGATCACCAGCTGCCGTCGCTGCTCGGCCGGGATCGTCTTGAGCGTCTCGCCGATGATCCGCTCCGAGGTGTGCGGACCGTAGACCTCGGCGGTGTCGATCATCGTGATCCCGAGGTCGATCGCCTTGCGCAGCAGCGCCGGGGCGGTCTCGCGGGCGTACGACTCGCCGTACCCCCACTCCCGCGAGCCGAACTGCCAGGTGCCCAGGCCCACGCGGGAGACCCGCATCCCGTCGATCTCGAGGTATCGCATCAGCGGAGTTTATGCCCCGGCACCTGTGACAGGCCGCTGTCACAGGCACGGCCGACGCTGCAGGCATGCGCTGGCCCTTCCTTCGACCCCCGTCCGCACCGCCGGCTCCGCCGGCAGCCCGTCTCCCCCACGCCCGGCCGATTGGTGTGGACGCCGGGGTGCCCGTGTTCGCGTGCAGCACCTGCGGCCGGACGGACCTTGCCGCGGTCGGTGACTGGGACCCGCCGATCTGCGAGGAGTGCGACGCGGCGATCAACTTCGACGCCGAGGAGGAGCTGCTCGAGGACGGGCGCGCCTAGGATCGTCGCGCGCGGCACGGGGTTGCGCGCGCGCTGGTTCGGCACGAGGGGCGCTCCGGCACTGGCCTGACAACCGCCCTCGCAGGAGCCTTCACGCAAGCGCAGGGTCGAGCGCCCAGGTCAGCCCAACGCCTGCCTTGACCCTTTGGAGGGAGCGATGATCCGTCAGCTGTTCGCGTTGCTGTTCAGCCTTGTCCTGGTGACGCCGGGTGCCGCCCTGGCCGCCGGGAGCGAGACCCCGACCGCCGTGGCGGTGGCCACCACCCCCTCGACGACCGTGCTCGAGTCCTCGCCCAACCCGTCGGTCGCAGGC
>JBAXFC010000627.1:0-1974 GCA_037140135.1 Chloroflexota bacterium | reverse complement strand
CGCGATAGGTGTGCAGATCCGAATTCAGCGCGCGCGACCCTTCCGGATCGATCTGAATGCCGGCATTGTTGACCAGCACGTCGAGTCGGCCGAACTGCTCGGCCACATGCGCCGCGCCGTCAGCTCGGCGTCCACCATCCACGCCACGGGCTCGGTGACCCGCGTCGTCGGCAACACGATCGAGGCCGCCGGCCTGACCGTCCGCCTGGGCTCCATCTGCTGGGTGGACCTCGAGGGCGAGACGCCGGTGTCCGCCGAGGTGGTGGGCTTCCGCGACCAGCGGATCACGCTCGTCCCGTTCGGCGACATCGCGGGCGTCCAGCCCGGCTCGCCGGTGCGCCTGCGCGAGCAGCAGTTCCGCGTGCCGGTGGGTCGCGGCGTCCTCGGGCGCGTGCTCGACGGCTTCGGCCGCCCCATCGACGACAAGGGCCCGCTCAAGGCGGACGTCCGCGTGATGGCGGCCTCCACGCCGGACCCCCTGGCCCGGGCGCGCATCACGCGCACCCTGTCCACCGGCGTGCGCGCCATCGACGGCCTGCTGACCACCGGCATGGGCCAGCGCATGGGCATCTTCGCCGGCTCCGGCGTGGGCAAGTCCACGCTCCTGGGCATGATCGCCCGCCATTCCGCGACGGACGCCAACGTGATCGCGCTCATCGGCGAGCGCGGCCGTGAGGTCCAGGAGTTCATCGACGAGCAGCTGGGCCCCGAGGGCCTGTCGCGCTCCGTCGTGGTCGTGGCCACCTCGGACCAGCCCGCCCTGCTGCGCCTCAAGGCGGCCGAGGTGGCGATGGCCATCGCCGAGTCGTTCCGTGACGACGGCGAGGACGTCACCCTGCTGATGGACTCGGTCACCCGGCTGGCCATGGCCCAGCGCGAGATCGGCCTCGCCGCAGGTGAGCCCCCGGCGCTGCGCGGGTACCCGCCGTCCGTCTTCTCCTACCTGCCCCGGCTCCTCGAGCGCGCGGGCTCCGGCGACTCCGGCACCATCACCGGCTTCTTCACGGTCCTCGTCGAGGGCGACGACTTCAACGAGCCGGTGGCCGACACCGTCCGCTCGATCCTCGACGGGCACATCGTGCTGACCCGCTCCCTCGCGGAGCGCAACCACTACCCGGCGATCGACGTGCTGGCCTCGGTCTCGCGCGTCATGCCCTCGATCACCACGGACCACCACCGGGCGCTGGCGGGCTCGCTGCGCGCGAACCTGGCCGAGTACGAGGGTGCCAAGGACCTGATCGAGGTCGGCGCCTATGCCCCCGGCTCCTCGGCGGCCATCGACCGGGCGATCACGCTCAAGCCGGACATCGACGAGCTGCTCCGCCAGGACGCCGATGAGGTGGGCGACGTGGCCGGCACCGTCGCCGCGATGGAGGCCCTCGGCCTGCTCGACAAGGCCGATGGCCGGGCGGCTGACGCCGTGACGACCGGGATGGGCGGGCGTTGACGATGAAGACCGGGTTCCGGCTCGCCGTCGTCCTCCGCCTCCGTGAGATGGCCGAGGATGCCGCGCGTGCCAAGCTGGGCGCGGCGGCCGCCGACTACCGCAAGGCCACCGAGATCGTGGCCAAGCTGCATGCGCGCGAGGACGAGGCCCGGGGGCGCATGCTGGAGCTGCAGGACGGCGGCGGCATGGCCGGCGACATCGTCGCCTCCGTGCGCGGCATCGAGATGGCCGAGCAGCAGACCGCGATCGGACGCCAGGCGCTCGAGATCGCGGCGCGCGCCCTGGTGGATGCCCGCTCCGCGCTCGCCGAGGCGAGTCGCCGGCGCGAGGTCGTCCAGCGGCTGCGCGATCGCCAGCGCCAGGCGGAGGTGCTCGAGGCCCAGCGCCACGAGGACTCCGTCCTGTCCGAGCTCGCCGGGGTGCGCCACGCGCGCGGTCTGGGCGCGGAGAAGGACCAGTGAGCCGCCCCGGGACCGTCGCCCCGATCGCGCTGCGCCATCGGATCGAGGTGCTCACCGGTGGGGACC
>JBAXFC010000626.1:0-1975 GCA_037140135.1 Chloroflexota bacterium | reverse complement strand
AATGCGAGCGTGGACTGGTCGGTCGCCGTGATCACGAGGGTGGACCCGACGGCGAGGGTCTCGGTGTGGCCGCCGAGCGCCGGGCCGCCGGTCGCGGGGAAGAGCACCCGGCCGCCATCGGCCCGGTGCCAGACGACGCGCCCGCCCTCGAACGTAAGGTACTGGGTGAGGTTGGAACTCCAGCCCTGCCCGAAGAGCCCGGCCGCCGTCGGCCCGGCCGAGCTGTAGGACAGCTCGAGCGACTGGGGCGGGCCGTAGGAGGGAATGGTGAAGAACGAGCGCGACAGGGTGGCGGCCCCGTTGTGGACGCCGACCCGCAGGTCCCACCCGCCGCCAAGGTCGAATGGCACGGCCTCGAGGTACGGCTCGTCGCCGAGCTGGGTCGCGTCGTGGACGAACGGGACCGAGGCGGCGGTCCGGCTGCTCCAGCCGGTGCCGTCGTTCACCCGGACGCGCCAGTAGTAGGCGGTCATGTCGGTGAGCGAGGGGACGCTCCAGCTGCCGGTGCCCCCGGCGGCCACGGACTGGCTGACCGTGCCGCTCGAGGCGACGATGTTCGAGAACGCCGCGTCGGTGGCGACGTCGACCTGGAACTGCGTCTGGGCCTTCGACGCCCCGTTGGCGTAGGTCCAGGCGAGGGTCCGCGACGCGCCGACCACGGCCACGGGGTCAGGCGTCGCGCCGAGGGTGTGGCTGGTGTACACGATGCGCGGCACGTGGACGTAGGAGCCCGACTGCTCGACGCTGATCAGCCGCTTCCAGTACGTGTAGTTGTTGCCGTTCTCGTCGATGCGGATGCCGTGGTTCGGGGCGTCGCCCGACGTCCAGTTGCGGACGATCGGCGCGATGTCGATCGCGCTCCAGCTGTCCTCGACGGTGGTGCCGGTGCGGGCAGAGCCGGTGACACCCGGACGGTTGCTGTACTTGAGGCCCGACTCGGACCACGAGCCGTTCACCTGCCAGACCCACGTGTTCTTCGGGGTGGCGTGGCTGTACTGGTGGTACGGGAACACCTGGAGGGATGCCGTGTCGATGCCCTGGTACATGAGCGCGGTCATCGCCCACTTCATGTACACCATGGCGACATCGGTGGTCGGGCTCGGGCTCTGGCCCAGCCAGAGCTCGCAGTAGTAGGGGGAGTCGGGGCGGCAGTACTCGCCGTACACGTGGGCCGCGTTGCCGGCGTTGACGAAGGCGTCGTCGGAGCCCGAAGTATTGGCGAGCGCAAGGGTCGGGTCGACGTACACCGGGTACACGGCGTCCTTGAGCCAGGCCGGGTCGACGGTGACCGTGGCGGTGTAGGGCGAGGCGGTGCCCTCGAGGGCGATGGTGACGGCGCCGGTCATCCGGCCCGAGCCGAGCCCGGTGGTGTCGGGCGTCGAGTCCATGGCCCAGGGGTGGCTCATCCGGGCGACCTCGGTGCCTTTGGCGTCGCTGAACACGACCTGGCCATCCTCGTTGACGACCGCGGCGAGGCCGGGGGCGTCGATCGCGAACTGGAGCCTCGTGGCATCGGAGGGCTTGTCGAGGATGAAGAACACCGAGGCCGTGCGGGCGCGGGCGAGGACGCGCAGGTCGACACCCGGGATCACGTCCCGCAGGTCCGCCGCGCCGCCGTCGATGGCTGCGGCGGTGGAGGCGGTCGGGGGCATGCCTTTCGTCGAGAGCGGGCGGTACGTGATGGTGTGTCCGGCGGCCTCGACGGTGAGGAAGCCCGCGGGATCGGTGGCCGGGGTGACGGTCACCTTCATCGGTGCCTTGCCGGACACGGCGCCCCTGCCGTCGGCGGTCCGCAGGTAGCCCAGGCGCACGGGCTCGAGGGCGGCCTTCCCGTCCGGGCGGAAGAAGACGGGGCTCGTGTAGAGCTCGGTCGTCTCGTTCCCGGAGGCGTCTCGGTACGTGCGGCTGGTGTCGGGCCGCTTCGCGACGTCCTCGGTGGCGCCGGTGGGGAGCGGCGGCAGGAGGCCGATCGTGC
>JBAXFC010000625.1:0-1977 GCA_037140135.1 Chloroflexota bacterium | reverse complement strand
ATGGCCGAGGGTGCGGTCGGGTGAGCGCCGCCGCCGGCGTCGCGGGCCGCCCCGCGTCCGAACCCGGTTCCTCGATCGCGGGCAAGGTCGTGCAGACGATCCGCGGATACGCACCTGCGTTCCTCGTTGCGGCCGGCGGGCTCCTCCTGTGGGAGCTGGCGATCCGGACCCTGGGGCTGACCGCCTTCATCCTGCCCGCCCCGTCGGCCATCCTCGGCGCGCTCGTCGGCAACTGGACCGACGCCCGCTTCCCGCTTGCCCAGAGCGCCCAGAACACCATCATCGAGGCCGCGGGCGGGTTCCTCATCGGCGTCACGGCCGGCGTCGTGGTCGCCTTCGCCGCGTCGCGCTGGGGGGCCATGCGCGCCCTCCTGCTGCCGCTCGCGGTGGCCGCCAACGCGATCCCGATCATCGCCTTCGCTCCGCTCTTCAACACCTGGTTCGGGCTGCTCAATCCGCTGTCCAAGATGATGATGGCCGCCGTGCTCTCCTTCTTCCCGGTCATGGCCAACGTCACCCGCGGCCTCTCCGGCGTGGAGCCCGCGCAGCTGGAGCTGATGCGTTCCTACGCGGCGCCGGAGTCCGTCATCCTGCGCAAGGTCCGCGTCCCCAACTCGCTGCCGTACTTCTTCACGGCGCTCAAGCTCGCCTCCACGCTGAGCCTGATCGGCGCCATCGTGGCCGAGTACTTCGGCGGCCAGGGGTCGGTGCTGGGCCGGATGATCGTCCAGAGCGCGAGCGCCCTGAAGTTCGACATCACCTGGGCCGCGGTGTCGCTGGCGGCGGTCGCGGGCATCGTGTTCTACCTGCTCATCGCGCTCGCGGAGCGGCTCGCCATCCCCTGGCACGCGTCCGCCCGCGGCGAGGGCTGACGGCCACACGGGTCGCCCGGGCGCGCCCGGACGGGGATTGCCCGCCCGCAGGTGCCGCTTCCGGGCCGAATCCCGTCAGAAACGCGCGAACGGGTTCCCCTGACGTCCGCGATTCGCTATCGTCACGCGAACCGCGGGCAAGCCGCGGTTGGAGGAGGGCGACCTCGCACAGGCGAGGCCGCACGAGTAGAGGAGAGGCATGAGGTATTCGACGCGCGTCGTCGGGCTGCTGTCCGCGGCGGCGATCCTCTTCGCGGCATGCGGTGGTTCGTCCGCCACCCCGGCCCCGACCGCGGCTCCGGCGACGCCGGCACCCGCGACCGCAGCACCGGCCACGGCGGCTCCGGCCACCGAGGCACCGGCAACCGCCGCCCCGGCGGCCGCCAGCGTCCGGCTGCAGCTGCAGTGGGCGCCGCAGGCGCAGTTCGCGGGGTATTTCGCGGCCGCCGCGCAGGGCTACTACAAGGCCGAGAACCTGGACGTCAAGATCCTCGACGGCGGCCCCACGATCGTGCCCCAGCAGGTCGGCTCCGCGCCGGATGGCCCCGAGTTCACGATCTCCTGGGTCCCCAAGGTCCTCGAGGCCCGTGAGTCCGGTTCCGACCTCGTGGACATCTCGCAGGTCTTCCAGCGCTCGGGCACCCTGTCCGTGACCTGGAAGGACGCGGGCATCGCCGACATCTGCGGCCTCGCGGGCAAGAAGGTCGGCGTCTGGGACTTCGGCAACGAGTTCGAGGTCACGGCCGGCCTGGCCAAGACCTGCGGCCTGACGCCCGGTCTCGAGAACAGCGGCGATCCGGCGACGCAGTACCAGAAGGTCATCCAGGCCTTCGACATGGTCGCGTTCCTCAACCGTGAGATCGACGCCGCCGAGGCGATGATCTACAACGAGTACGCCCAGGTCCTCGAATCCACCAACCCCGCGACCGGCGAGCTCTACAAGCCCGAGGACCTCCAGGTCTTCAGCTGGAACGACGTGCGTAGCGCGATGCTCCAGGACGCCGTCTTCGCCCGCGCATCGTGGCTCTCCCAGGGCACCAACCGCGACACCGCCGTCCGGTTCGTCCGGGCGTCGCTCAAGGGCTGGATGTACTGCCGCGACAAC
>JBAXFC010000624.1:0-1983 GCA_037140135.1 Chloroflexota bacterium | reverse complement strand
GCCCATAGCCCCTCCAAAATAGTGGAGCCGGCATGGTGGCAGGTGCAATCACCGGTAACATCTCAGCTGAGGCAACGACCTAAACGAGTAACATTATTGCTGACGCAACGCGGGGGATCGCGGCGTGTTATGATTCGCCTCGCATCGCGACGGGAGTTGATATCCCACCAACCTGCCTCCCCGGGCAAGGTGGTCACCGGAAACGGAGATGCGGCCGGAAGGCAACGAATCGGGTAACCGAGGCCTTCCGTCGTTCTACACGCGGAGGGCTTTTTGCTTTAAGTCACGTTGATTGATCGCATCAGGAGCAGGGCTGACGCCCTCGCCAACCTGCCCGACCCGGGCAAGGTGGTTTCCGCGTAATGCGGGATGCGGCCGGACAGGCAACCAAGCGGGTCCCGCCCAGAGTGCGTCGGTCCTCGTTCGAAATTCGGACGGAGGACGAGATGGCGACGGTTTCCAGGATCTCTTCACATCCCGCGGCGCCGCAGCGGGTGCTTGATGTGTTTTCCAGGCTCGGAGTGCACGGCCTCGGCACGATCGCATCCGTGCTGCTCGCAGCGCTCGCGGTCGAGGAGCCAATGCTCCTGATCGGGCCGCACGGCACCGGCAAGACGCTGCTGCTGACGAAGATCACCGAGGCGCTCGGACTCTCGTTCCGGCACTACAACGCGAGCCTGCTCAATTTCGACGACCTGGTCGGCTTCCCGCTGCCGGGACCCGGCGGCACGCTCGAGTACGTTCGGACGCCTGCGGCGATATGGGGCGCCGAAGCGGTGCTATTCGACGAGATCTCCCGCTGCCGACCCGAGATCCAGAACAAGATCTTCCCCGTCGTCCACGAGCGCCGCGTGCAGGGGATCCTGCTCGCGGAACTCCGCCATCGCTGGGCCGCGATGAACCCCCCGGTCGGCGACGACGATGACTCCGGCTACGTCGGATCCGAACCGCTCGACGCCGCGCTCGCCGACCGCTTCATGTTCGTCGTGCGAATGCCGGAGTGGGGCGAACTCACCGATTCGGAGCAGCTTTCGATTATCTGCACGCCGAGAAGCGCGATCGAGCCGAGCGCCGTCGCCCTTCTGGAGCGCCTGATCCAGTCCACGCAAAGCGCACACGAGTCCCTCGCCCCGGCGATGATCGAGGGACTCGCCGGTTACGTCCAGATCCTGCACCGGTTGCTCGTCCAGGCGGGCCTCGTCCTGAGTCCACGCCGCGCCGCCATGCTCTGCCGGTCCGCGCTCGCCGTGCATTCCGCGGCGCTCGCGCTCGATGCCGGTTGCGAGCTCTCGGATTCGGTGTGGCTCGCACTGCAGCATGGCCTGCCGCATCGGGCCGAAGGGAAATCGATCTCCGATTCTGTGCTGCTCGCCGCCCATCGCGAGGCCTGGCGACTCGCGGCCGTGAAGCCAGGAGATCCCCTGAAGGCGATTCTGATGACCAAGGATCCGCTCGAGCGGGTCCGCCTCGCGATCGGTGCGAAGGGTCTCAAGAAGGGCGAGTTTTCAACCATCGTCTCGGACGCGATGGCAGAGCTCCCGCCCGGCCCGTGTGCCGCGATGATTGTCCATCTTTTCGAGACCGACGCCGCCGGGCGCCTCGTCGCGGCCATCGCCGAGCAGGCGGCGGAACTCTATGGCGACATTGCTGTGCCGCTCGACTTCTCGTTGACCATGCACGCGAGCCAGCCGCGGTACCTGGCCTGGAGCCGGCTCAAGGACCTTCTGTCCCGGCTCGATCCTTCGGATCCGCGCGCCCATCTGTGTGCGAACGCGCTCGTGGCGTGGTACGCCCGCGAGCGCCTCGACGACGCGGACCTCGTGCAGGCGGCATTCGACGGATTCCGGGATGCGGACGCACGCCTTCATGCGCGAGTCCCCGCATGACCGGGACCCCGGAGATATTCGAGCGCGATCCGCCACCGGGCCTGCTGCACAACATGTCGGTGCCGCCGAAGACCGTCGTGCGGTACGAGGGCTTGGC
>JBAXFC010000623.1:0-1988 GCA_037140135.1 Chloroflexota bacterium | reverse complement strand
GGCCGCCTCGTTCCTGCAGGGCACGATGATCGGGAGGCCCGGCAGCGCGTCCACCACCAGCCCGCCGACCGGCCGCCGGCGCGTCGTCCAGCGGATCAGCAGCGTGTTGAGCAGCGTCCATCCCGGGACGCAGACGGCGGCTCCGATCGCCAGCTCCCACGGCTGGTACCTGGTGATCTCCCACGTGCGCAGCAGCTCGTGGGCAAGGATGAACCCCACCGGGATGTTGAGCGCCATGAAGCTCCGCCACGCCCGGCGCGCCTGCGCCTCGTCGTCCCGGAGCAGGACCATCAGCGGCAGCAGCAGGTAGGCGGCCAGGGCGCCGGCGGCGATCGCGCCCCACGGCTGGACCATCGTCGCCGCCAGCGCGACCGCGATGGCATAGCCGGCCAGGGAGACCCAGGCGGTCGCCCGGCCGCCGAGCACGGTGGCGATCGACCCGATCCCGGCCGCCCGGTCGTACTCGATGTCCTGGATCGCCCCGATCGCGTGGCTGGCGACGCCCCAGGTGGCGAACCCGGCAAGGACGGGCCAGGGCAGCTCGCCCAGGGGCCGTCCGGCCACGAGGAAGCCGCAGACGGCGGGCAGCACGAAGTGCATCGCCGAGGTGCAGGAGTCCAGGAACGGCCGTTCCTTGGTGCGCAGCGGCGGCGCCGAGTAGGCGAGGGCGACGGCCACCGTGACGACCAGCGCCACGGCCGCCGCCGGTCCGCCCAGCCAGCCCAGCAGGAGCAGGAACGGCAGGTTGGTGATCGCGATCGTGAGCCACAGGGTGCCCGCGAACGCCGGCGCCACCAGCCCGCCCTCGAGCGACTGCTTGCGCGGGTTGCGGATGTCCGACTCGTAGTCGAACAGGTCGTTGACCCCGTAGAGCAGCAGGTTGTACGGGATCAGGAAGTAGAGCGTCCCGGCGATCACCGCGAGGTCCAGGCCCCGGGCCACCTCGAAGGCCGCGGCCAGGAACGGGAGCCCGGTATTGATCCAGCTGACCGGCCGGCTGGCGAGCAGCAGCCCGCGCAGGCCGAAACGGGCGGCGGGCGCGGGGGTGGCGGCGGCGCTCATGCCGCGGATCCTGCCGGCCGCCGACCCCAGGCCGCGATCGCCACGAGGTAGAGCCCCAGGCCGTAGAGGAGGTCTTCCACCGGCATCGGGCCGATGGCCACGCCACTCCGGAACCGGTCCAGGTAGGTCACGATCGGAAGGCCCGTCAGCGCGAGGTCCGCCACGACGGTGACCAGGCCGAAGGCGGCAAGGCCGAGCCAGGCGGCACGTTCGCGCAGGACGCCGGCCACCGCGGCGGCCACGAGTCCGGCCGCGAGGACGAGCAGCGAGGCGAGCGTGTACTCAGGCACGGTCGCGACCGCGCCGGAGCAGCTCGAGCAGCACCACGGAGAAGAGGGCCAGGAAGCCGAGCAGGAGCGGCTCCTCGGGTGGGATCCCGGGCGGCACGATGGCCACCACCCAGTCAAGGCTCGAGGCGAACCAGCCGCGCGCCGCTCCCACCGCGTCGAAGGCGAGGAAGACCGCGAGCACCGCGAGCACGGGCCGGGCCAGCCGTCGCGAGACCACGCCAGGCAGGAGCAGGCGCGCTCCCACGCCGACGCCGGCGATCGACACGCAGATGACGAGGAGGTAGAGCCCGGGCACAGGGGGATGATGCTCGCTTGGGAGGCTGGGACGCCTCTGATTCGTGCGCGACCACGGCGCGGATTGCGCTAGGCGAGGTCGCGCAGGGCGGGGATGATCTCGCGACCGTAGATCTCGAGCTGCTCCTCCTCGTTCCCGTTCATCAGGTAGAGGTTGAACTGCGTCACGCCGGCCGCGGCCAGCACGCGCAGCTTGGCGATGTGCTGCTCCGGGGTGCCGAGGATGCAGAAGCGGTCCACGATCTCGTCGGTCACGAAGGACGCGTTGCCAGAGCCAACCTCGGCGTGGTGGAGGTAGTCGTACCCCTCCCGGTCCCGGATGTACGAGGTCAGCTCCGGCGG
>JBAXFC010000622.1:0-2036 GCA_037140135.1 Chloroflexota bacterium | reverse complement strand
GGGCCCGTGGACCGTGCCGGTCACGTGGACGGCCCAGGGGATCGTGATCGCGATCCCGCTCGTGGTCTCGACGCCCTTCTTGATCCACTCGCCCCCGGCCTGGGCATCGACCAGCGTCCCGCCGGCGTACCAGCCGTCCGCGAGCAAGGGCGACGCCGGCTCGACCCGGATCCGGTACCAGCCGGGCGCCAGCTCGATCGTCCAGTTGCCGGCCTCGTCGAGGCCGGTCGCCTCGACCGAGCGGCCGTCGGCATCGTAGGCGCGCACGACGGCCTCCGTGACCGGGATGCCGTCCTGGTCCAGGAGCGTGCCGCCGATGGACGTGGCGGCGGGCAGGACGACGTCGAGGTTGCCGATGCCGGCTGCGGTCACGTCCACCACGGTCGCGGAGGCCGGACCCGGCTTGAGGCCCGATGCGCCGTACCAGCCGCCGAGGTAGCCGGTCGCGGCGAAGGCAAGGCGGTAGCCGCCGGGCGCCACGGTGAGGGACCAGGCGCCGTCGGCCCCGGTCCAGGTCTCGCCCGTGACGGTGCCGGTGATCGCGTCGTAGACGGTGATGGTGGCGCCATCGATCGGGTCGGCGATCTCGTTGCTGACCGTGCCCGAGAGGTGCAGCGCCGCGGGCAGCGCGATGTCCCGGCCGGTCACGTCGGCCGTGGTCACGACGACGTCCGCCGCGTCGAGGCTGCCCCAGGTGAAGCCGGATGCGCCCAGCCAGCCGTCGGCCAGGTCGTGGGATCCGCCGTCGAACTCCAGGCGATAGGTGCCCGGCGGCACGGACACCGCGTAGGTGCCGCCGGCCGCGGTGGTTGCCGTCCAGCAGTCGCCGCTCCCGCAGGCGCTGACCGCCACGCCTGCCACGGCGCCACCGCCGGCCTGCGTGACCGAGCCCCGGATGTGCAGGGCGCTCGGCAGGACCGCGTCGATGCCGGGCATGCCGTCCAGGCCCACGACGATGGAGTCCTTGCCTGCGGAGGCGAGGGCGAGCCCCGCCGCCGACCACCAGCCGCCCTGCCGGACGCCCGTTGGATCCTCGAACGAGACGGTGTACGTGCCGGGCGGCACGCTCAGGGCGTAGGTGCCGTCGGCCGTGGTCGTGGAGCTCACCGGGGCGCCCCAGTCCGTCGCCGCGGTCACGGTGATCCCGACCGCGGGGGCGCCGCCGGTCACGGTGACGGTCCCCGTGATCGTCGGGTAGAGCGGGAGGTCGAGGCTGACGCCTGTGTGATCGTCGGTCGTCACGACCACCGCGAGCGCATCGGTCGCGTCGTGGACGTAGCCGCCCGCGCCGTACCAGCCGCCGACGTGGCCGGTACCGGGGTCATCGACGCGGACCCAGTACGTGCCGGGCGCGACCAGCGCGCTGTAGCTGCCGTCGGCTTCGGTGGTGGCGCCCGCAACCTCGGAGTCCGAGCCGTCACGGACCGAGACCCAGGCGCCCGCGATGGGTGCGCCGTCGCCGGTCAGCACCCCGGTGATGTGCGGGTACGGGAGCATCGCGGCCACGAGGCCGGTGCGGCTGGTGGTCGTGATCGTGAGCGTGGTCGCGGCGCCCGCGGTGAGCGCGTAGCCGCCGGTCTTGTACCAGCCGGGCAGGAACGCGCCCATCGGATCGCTGAAGGACACGCGGTAGGAGCCGGGGATGACCGTGAACGACCAGGTGCCGTCGGTGCCGTCGCTGATCGTGGAGGCCACCGTGGCCCCGGCGAGGTCGGCGAGCGTGACGTCGATATCGCCCAGGGTGCCAGCGGCCTGGTCCGTCACCGTGCCCGAGATGTGGATCGCGAGCGGCAGGGTGACGTTGATGCCGGTCGCGTTGTGGGCGGCCGTGCTCACTGTGCCGGCCGAGGCGGCGTCGTAGCGGAAGCCGGAGGTCGAGTACCAGCCGGCACCCAGCTGACCGCTGGAATCCTCCACGCGGACGGTGCAGGAGCCGGCGGTCACGAGCAGGTCGTAGGTGCCGTCGGCCTGCACGTCCGTGCTGGCCACGTCGTGGTGGCCGGTGCCGAGTCAATCTCGTTCGCGGAGCGCGGCCT
>JBAXFC010000621.1:0-2046 GCA_037140135.1 Chloroflexota bacterium | reverse complement strand
CTCCATGCCCGCCGCGCCGCTGATGCTGGGTGTCATCGGAATCGCGAACGCCACCATCGACATCGCGGGCTACAGCCTCCTCCAGCGCTCCCTGCCCACCACTCATCGGGCCAGCGGCCTGGCGATGTTCGAGGGGATCGCGGAGGCCGGGATCGGCGCGGGCGGACTGGTCGCGGCACCGGTGCTCGCGCTGCTCGGGATCAGCGGGGCGTTCGTCGCCTTCGGTGGTGCACTGGTGATCGCGGGCCTGCTGCTGGTGATCCCGCTGCGCAGCCTTCGCGCCGGGCTCGCCGGACGGACCGTGATCGTGGACCGCCTCCAGGCGGTTGCGCTCCTCGCACCCCTGCCCCTCGCGGCGATCGAGGCGCTGGCGGCGGACGCGGTCCCCGTCCGGCTCTCGGCCGGTGACGCCCTCATGCGCGAGGGCGAGCGTGGTGACCGGTACCTCGTCATCACGTCGGGCAGCGCGGACATCTCGATCGGCGGGGCGCAGGTGCGGACCGTCGGACCGGGCGATGGCGTGGGCGAGATCGCGCTGCTGCGCGACGTCCCGCGGACCGCCACGGTGATCGCGCGCGGACCGGTGGAGGCGCTCGCCATCGAGGGGGCCGCGTTCCTCGCCGCCGTGACGGGGCATCCCGGCAGCCTGGGCGTGGCGACGCGGGTCGTGGACGGCCATCTCGGCGACGCGCTGCCGGTGGTGGCCGCCGACTGACCGGGCCCGCGAGCGGGCGGTGGTACGGTGCGCGGACGATGACCCCTGCGACACCGGCCATGGTCCAGCCGTCCACCGCCTCGTTCCGGACGCGGGCGCTGCTCGTGCTGGCGTATGCGATCGCCATGGCGTACATCGAGTCGGCCGTGGTGGTGTACCTCGACGGTGCGCTGGGCTCGCCCGTGGGGGTGATCTTCCCACTGCGTCCGGCAGCCGATGCGGGCTCCCTGGTGGCGATCGAGGCGGGTCGGGAGCTCGCGACGCTGGTGATGATCGCGGCGGTCGGGGCGCTGGCCGGCCGGTCCGCGATCGAGCGGCTGGCCTGGGGCGCGGTCGTCTTCGGCGCCTGGGACATCGCCTATTACGGCTGGCTCTGGGTCTTCGCCGGGTGGCCGCCGTCGCCTGCCACGACCGACCTGCTGTTCCTGCTGCCGGTGCCCTGGGTGGGGCCGGTCTGGTCGCCGGCCCTGGTGAGCGTGGCGCTGATCGGGGTGGGACTGGCCGTGGCTCATCGGCTGGGTGGCGGCGGGCTGGTGCGGGTGCGCGGGCGCCACTGGGCGGCCGGGCTCCTCGGCGGGCTGGTGGTGATCCTCTCGTACACGCTGGAGGCCGGCGACGTGATGGCGGGCGGGATGCCGGGCTGGTACCCGTGGCCGGTCTTCGTGCTGGGGATGGCCATCGCCCTGGGCGCAGCGGTGGATGTGCTGCGATCCGGGCGGCCGATATGATCGGACGGTCGGCGCCACCCGAGCGCCGAGGGGCAGGGAGCACCGCCGTGCAAGTCGAAGACTGGGAGCGCGAGACGGGGCAGGTGGCCTGGACCGCCGGCCAGGCGACCGTCTGTGGCGGCGTGACCTACACGGTCACGCCAAGGCGGATCTCGTGGCAGTCCGAGACGGGCGCCCGGGTCGCGGTCAGCGTCGTCGTCAACGAGACGGCGCATTGGCGCGTCTTCGAGATGAGCATCGACGGCAAGGTGATCGAGGCAGCCGGCGACACGGCGTCGATCCGCAATGAGCGGGTGCGCTTGTCGATGGAGGCGGCGCTCGCGTGCGCGATGGCCGCCGTGCGGGGATGGGCGATCCCGCCGCGGGTGACGGGCCGGCCGAAGGCGGCGAAGGTGGTCCGCGCCCCCGAGCCGGTCGCGGTTCCGGTCCTCGAGCCGGCCCCCGAGCCGGTCGCGGTTCCGGCCCCCGAGCCGGTCGCGGTCCTCGAGCCGGCCCCCGTCGTCGAGCCGGCCCCCGAGCCGGTCGCGGTTCCGGCCCCCGAGCCGGCCCCTGTCGTCGCGCCCGTGCCGCACGGCAAGATCCCGCCCGCCGATGCGCCTGTGC
>JBAXFC010000620.1:0-2046 GCA_037140135.1 Chloroflexota bacterium | reverse complement strand
CCCTCGAGGACCTCGCCCCCGCCATCAAGGCAGCGTCGTTGAGCCGGCGAACGTTCATCGGCTTCGGCCTCGCGGTCGCCGGTGGCGTCGCGGGCGCGGCAGCGATGGGCAGCCTGTTCCCGGTGTACGCGGAGGAGGACGCGGGCGTCGCCCCGATCGTCCCCGCGTATGACGCCAGGTCCAGGCAGTGGACGTTCGTGGTGGACACCTCGCGCTGCATCGGCTGCGGCCTGTGCGTGGCGGCCTGCAAGGCCGAGAACGATGTGCCCGAGACGCCCGAGTTCACCCGGACCTGGGTGGAACGCCACGTCATCACCACCGACGGCGCGATGTACATCGACTCCCCGGACGCCGGCATCGAGGGCTTCCCGCCCCAGAGCACGGCCCCCGGCGCCGCCGGCAAGACGGTCAAGGAGGCGTACTTCCAGCCGCGCCTGTGCATGCAGTGCAGCAACTCGCCGTGCACCGGGGTCTGCCCGGTCAGCGCGACGTATCGCACCGACGAGGGCGTGATCCTCGTGGACGCACGCCGGTGCATCGGCTGCGGCTACTGCGTCGTGGCCTGCCCGTACGGCGCCCGCTACCTGACGCCGGCCGGCGAGACGGTCCCCAACGACACGCCCGGCGTGGCCGACAAGTGCACCTGGTGCTACCACCGCATCACGAAGGGCCAGAAGCCCGCCTGCGTGGAGGTCTGCCCCGTCGGGTCCCGCAAGTTCGGTGACGCCGCCGACCCTGCCGACGAGATCACCAGGATCGTCGCCGAGCAGAAGCCCCAGCCATTCCGTCCCGAGTACGGCACCGGTCCTCGCGTGCTGTACCTCGGCCCTGTGACCAAGGAGGCCTGACGCGATGTACGCACACGTCAAGCCACTCGCGCTCGGGATCCTCGGCTACGAGGTCCCGCTGGCGCCCAAGCCCGCCACCAAGGCCCTCGTGCGCGAGATCAGGAGCATGCCGATCGCCCTCCAGGCGTGGTTCGGCTTCCTGCTCGCGATCCTCTCGGTCGCGGTGATCGCGGCCGTCGTCTCCATCCCGCCCGGCTGGGAGGTCTTCGGGACCAAGCCCAGCTTCGAGTGGGGGCTGATGATCATCGGGTACGTCTTCTTCGCGATCATGACCAGCGGCCTGTGCCTCGCGTCCTCGCTGGGCACGGTGTTCGGGATCGAGCGCTTCCGGCCCTTCGAGAAGCGCCACGCGATCCTCGCGATCCTGTCGCTCACGACCGCCTTCCTGATCATCGCGCTGGACCTGCACTACCCCGTGCGGATGGTCCTGGGCGCGGTGCTCGTGCCGTCGCCCACCTCCCCGATGTGGTGGATGGGCGTCTTCTACGGCGGCTACCTGGTGGTCCTGATCGTCGAGGTCTGGTCGATGTTCACCGACCATCCCAAGATCCACCAGTACGCCTGCACCGCGGCCGCCGTCATCGCGATCTGCGCGCCGATGACCCTGGGGCTGGTGTTCGGGGTCCTGGGCGCCAAGGCGTTCTGGGACGGCATGTTCACGCCGATCCTCATGGTCGCCTCCGCCTTCCTCGCGGGCACCGGCCTGCTGGGCATCGTCTTCTACGCGGTCCACCGCCTCAAGCTCGCCGACTCCGAGCACGCCGCCCCGGTGGCGCTGCCCTCGGTGCGGCTGCTGATGGCGGTCGCCATCGCGCTGGTCTCGGTCCTGACCATCCGCTACGCCGTCGTGGACATCACGAGCAATGTGCGCGGCCTGCACGAGGCGATGTACGCGCTGCTCGCCGGTCCGCTCGCCTGGCAGTTCTGGCTGCGGGTGATGGGCGGGCTGCTGATCCCTGCGATCCTCATCGCCACCCCCATCGCACGCCGGCCGGAGGTGATGCTCCTCGCGAGCGTCCTGGTCCTCGGCGGCGTCTTCATCGACCGCTACATGTTCGTGATGGCCGGGCAGATCGCGCCGGTCACCGCGGGCGCCGGTGCCGTCAGCTACCCCTACGCGAGCTACAGCCCGTCCGCGGTGGAGATCGCGATCATCGCCGGGGCCTTCGCCTTCATGGCCCTCATGTACACGCTCGCC
>JBAXFC010000619.1:0-2047 GCA_037140135.1 Chloroflexota bacterium | reverse complement strand
GCAGTGTGCAGCACGGCACCGGTGACGCTGATGTCGTCGCGTGCATCGGACCCTGTGCGCGCCACGACCACCCGCCCGGACTCGATGCCCACCCGCACCGCAAGACCGCTCGGCACCCGGTGGGCGTCCACAGTCGCCGTATAGTCGGCGATCGCCTCGACGATGCGGACGGCGCACAGCACGCCCCTCACCGCGTCGTCCTCGTGGGCGATCGGGGCACCGAAGATCGCGAGAGTGGCTCCTCCCCCGAGCGTGACTACCGTCCCGGCGAGAGCCTCGATCTGCTTGATCATCACGTCGACCGCGCCACTGATCAACTCATGCGCCGCTTCAGTCTCCAGGGAGCTGATGAGTCCCTCGGAACCCACGATCTCCGCGACCAGCGCCGTCACGATGCGACGGTCCCGACGCGATTCCTCCCGGTCCCTGGCCATGCAGCAATCGTCTGCGTTGCGGGCAGAATCGTCCAGAGTTTGCCGACTGCGGGTTGGGGGAAGGCACCGACTCCCAGAACCGGGTGGATCCTGCTGGACTGAGTCAAGTGGAGGGTATTCCCTGATGCGGTGGTGGAGACCCGGCTCGTAGCGTCCTGACAGGGGTCCGGCTGGATCCCGTGCTTGAGAGGGGACTCACCATGCGCATTCCCAAGATCCTCGTTCCCACCGCCCTGGTCCTCGCATCCGCGATCGGGATGCCTGCCGCCGTGGTCGTGGGCTCCACCGCTGTCGCCAGCACGGCCATCGTCGCTGCCGGGTCGACCGGCGGCCACTTCGCCGAATGCCCGCCTCGCACCGCGTGCGGGATGGCGTTGAACCACTGCGAACCGGTCCTGGTCGCCTCCTGACCGCCGTGACGGTCGCCCATGGGTCCCGCGCCGCCACCTCCAACCTGCTGACCCGGGTCGGCTGGCGCGGGAGCCGACGGGCCCGCTACCGGGCATCGACACTGGTGCTGCAACTGGCGGCGGGTCTCGCCCCGCCCCGCTCACGTGCACGGGCGCAGGCGCTGACCGCGCTCGGCGTGACATGCAAGGACCGTGGCCGCTTCGCGCAGGCCGAGGCCGCCTACCTGGCTGCCGCGGCTGAACTGATCGCCCTCCCGCAGCGCGATCCCGCGGCGGCCGCTGCCCTAGAGCACAACTTCGCCGGGCTCGCACACGCCCGTGGCGACTACACCGGCGGCCTGCCTCACGCACGGGCCGCAATCGCGCTCCGCGCGACCATCGAACAGGTGGACCCCACCGCGCTGGCGGCCGACCAGGCCGTCCTCGCCGCCCTTCTCGCTGGCGCCGGACGGCGCGACGAGGCCCGAGCCACGTTCTTCAGGGTCCTCGCCATCACCGAGGACGCCTACGGGCCAGACCACTACGAGACCGCCGTCGTCCTGCACAACCTCGCCGCGCTCGAGTCGGACTCCGAGCAGGCGGTGCAGCTTCAACAGCGTGCCCTGACGATCAAACGCCGCACCCTAGGGGACGCCCATCCCGAGGTGGCCGCGATACGCGCCAACCTCGGCGTCCTCCTCGAACGCGCACAACGACCTGAGGCAGCACGTCACGAATACGAGAGTGCCCTGGCGATACTCCAGCAACGCTGGGGACCAGACCACCCCGCGACCACCGCCTGCAGGACCAACCTCCAAGCATTGGCGGCCCGGCACCTGGATCACGCGTAGCCGCGGCCGGGACTTCGGCGCGTCGCCGGGGCAGACTGTCACGCAGGGTCATCCTGCGGACGCGGGCGTCGAGGTGCATCGGAGCCCTGGTCACTGTTGGAGTATGTGATTTCCATGGGGATCCTCGGCCGAGGGCCAGTCGGCGTGGTCTACCTGCGGATGATCGGGCAAGTGACGTTGCCGGCCGGAGAGCGGAGCTTGATGACGAAGCGCTCGGCAATCTCGCGCACGCAATCAGACCCGGCGATCCACGTCACGTGCTGCGTGCCCTCGTACGTGACGACGGGCGCGGACGGGAAGGCCGCTGACATGCGTTGCGTCCAGGCGTACGGGGTGACCGCGTCGTGGCGGGCACCGAGTATCAGGATCGGTA
>JBAXFC010000618.1:0-2051 GCA_037140135.1 Chloroflexota bacterium | reverse complement strand
GAACAGGGCGGAGAGCCCCAGCACGACCCGCTGCGACGTGTGCAGCCCGAGGCGCGACCGGACGGTCGTGTCGGCCACGTCGGCGGGCGGCACCTCCACCGCGGGTGAGACCCGGGCGAACAGGATCGCGAGCACGATGCCCACGAGCGCATAGGCCACGATGACGGCCCGGTAGGCATCCGCGGGCGCGGTGGCCGATGCCCGCGTCGCCTGGACGACCGCGCCGGCGGCCAACGCTCCGACGGCCGTCGCCACCGATCCCGCCACCTGGTACCGAGTGAACAGGTGCGTCCGCCGCGCCGGATCAACGAGCTGCGTGAGCGACGCCTGCTCCACCGCGAGGAACGGCCCCACCTCGTTGCCCGACGGGGAGATCACCCCGATCGTCGCCGCCACCAGGAGCACCGCGAAGACCGGCGTGGCGGCGAAGGCCAGGCCCGCGGCAAGGAGCAGGACCGCTCCCACGACCAGCACCCGCCGCCGTCCGATCCGGTCCGCGTGCGTGGTGAGCCAGAGCGAGATCGCCGCGTCCCCGAGCAACGTGAGCGCGAGCAGCAGGCCGATCTCGCCGCCGGAGAGGCCGATCGCGTCGAGGTAGAGCACGAGCACGACGGCCAGCAGTCCATAGCCGAACATGCGCACGGACCGGGCGGCGAAGAGGAGGGCGACATCGCGACGTGACATCGCAGCCGAGGGTACGCCCCGCAGGGCCCGCCATGCGGTACGGTGGCCCCATGATCCCGAGACGACCCGGCCGGCCCCTTGGCGTCGGCATCCAGCTCCCCGAAGTCGAGCGCGAGGTCCGCTGGCCGGAGTACCGCGCCATCGCCCGCATGGCCGAACAGGCCGGCTTCGACTCCATCTGGGTGGGCGACCACCTGCTCTACCGCTACGAGAGCGGTGAGACCCGCGGCCCGTGGGAGGCCTGGACGACGCTCGCCGGCCTCGCCGAGGCGACCGAGACGATCACGATCGGCCCGCTCGTCGCGGCCACCGCGTTCCACACCCCCTTCATGCTGGCCAAGCTGGCCGCCACCGTGGACGAGATCTCCGGCGGGCGGCTTGTCCTGGGCCTGGGCGCCGGCTGGAACGCCACCGAGTTCGCGGCGATCGACGCCCCCTTCAGCCATCGGATCAGCCGGTTCGAGGAGTCGTTCACGATCGTGCGCACGCTCCTCGCGTACGGCAGCATCGACTTCGAGGGCGAGTTCTTCACCGCCCGTGACGCGGAGCTCCTGCCGCGTCCGGCGCGGCCCGGCGGCCCGCCGATCCTCATCGGCTCGTCGGGGGCGCGGATGCTCGCGGCCACCATCCCGTACGTGGCCGCCTGGAACGCCTGGTACGCGGACACGCAGAACTCCCCCGAAGGCGTCCCGCCGCTCATCGCGCTCGTTGACGAGGCCGCCCGGGTCGCCGGTCGCGATCCCGCTGCCATCGAGCGGACCGTCGCCGTCCAGGTCCGGATGGAGGGCGGCCAGGGCCGCGTCATGGGCGACACCAACCCGCGGATGCAGGTCACGCCGCTCGAGGGCACGTCCGAGCAGATCGCCGAGGCGCTGCGCGCTTACGCCCGCGCCGGCATCGGCCATGTCCAGCTGGTCGTGGACCCGATCACCGAGGCATCGGTTGCCGCGCTCGCACCCGTGCTGGAGCTCCTCGACCGGGGCTGAGGCCGGGAAGTCCCGGGCTGGCGCCTGTCCTGCGCTGTCGGTGTCGCGACACCGTACCGAATGGCGGGCATGGGTGTTCCCCCCGTGCGGGCAAGGTGTTAGCATCCCGCCCCGATCGCACCGTTGCGTGCCCTCCACTCTCGCGGAGCCGCCCATGCACTCCCTTGACCACGCCGCCTGCCCCCTTGTCGTGGCACGCCCGTGAACGAGGGCCGCACCAAGGGCAAGGTCGAGATCTCGGAGCTCGACAAGCGGATCATCGAGAACCTCCAGGAGGACGGTCGCCGGCCGTTCACCCAGATCGCCGCGGACCTCGGCGTGTCGGAGGCGGCTGTCCGTGCCCGCACCAACCGCCTCATCGAGCGCGGCGTCCTGCAGGTC
>JBAXFC010000617.1:0-2053 GCA_037140135.1 Chloroflexota bacterium | reverse complement strand
GGCCCACGCCGAGGACCGCGGTGACCAGCAGCATGATCGCGACGCTGCCCTTGCCCAGCTCCACGCCATCGTCCTCCGCCTGGAGGCCGGCCGAGCGGATGAGCCAGCGGGTGCCGATGACCAGCGTCTCGTAGAGGATGACGAGACCGCGCACGAACGGCCATCGGGCCGCACGGTGGCCGTGGACCGCACCGCTGTCGAGGCGCTCGTTCTCGGTGACGATCCGGCCGTCGGGGGCGCGGAGCGCGACGGCGATCGCGTCGCGGCCGCGCATCATGACGCCCTCGATCAGGGCCTGGCCGCCATAGGAGTAGTTGGGCATCCGCTCAGTCTACCGGGTGGCGTCCGGGGAGCCGCTCCTGGTGGCCCGACGGCGACCCTGCCACGGACCGCGACTCGCACGTGAGTCGCGACACAGACATGTGTCAGATCGGCGGCCGGCCCTCGTGGCTCATGGCCCGTGGCGCGCTGTGAGAGCGCAGCTCCTCGTGGCATCCGGCGATCTGACACATCTTCGAGTTCCGACCCGGGTGGGAGTTGCCACCGAGGTTGGTGGTCCGGGCTACCGGACGATGACGCGCCAGAAGAAGATCGCCCGCGAGAACGTCCATCCATCGAGCTCGAACGAGACCGTCAGCTGGACCAGGTAGTCGCCCGGCGGCGTCGGCAAGGTCACGCGGACGCGGCGCGTGCTCCCGCCGCCGCTGGCCAACAGGCGGCTCAGGCGGCTCGGCATGCCCGTCTGCGTGGGATCGGCGACGCCGATGAGACCCCGGGTTCGCGCGATGCGTGCCGACCAGGCAGGCCCACCGCCCGCGAGATTCGAGAACGCCCATCCATCGGGCGCGAGGAACGTGACCGTGGAACCGCGGGTCGCCTTGACGGACGGCATGTCGGTGCCGAAGACATCTGGTCCGCATTCGTCGCCGCCCAGTACCTCGCCCCACAGGCGTACATCGCGGCAGCCGCCCTCATCGGAGGGTTTGACGATCCGACCGGATGCGAGCCGCATCGTCGCCTGCGTCGGCGGCACCGGCTGCGTGTCCGCCTGCTCAACGCCGGTGTACAGGCTGACGGGCCCGATGCCGTACGCGGTCTTGGAGCCGATGACCCAGCCCCTGCCGTGGACGATCACGAGCGTCGCGCCGTCATCGGTCACATCCTTGGGCAGGGTGAAGGCGGCGCCGGCAGGCCTGCCGCCGGCATCGATCCGCACGTGGGTGACGTAATCGTCCGAGAGCCACAGTCCCCCATCGAGCAGGCGGACCCGGGCAGAGACCGTCGCGTAGGCGGGCATGACCGCACCGTCGTCCTCGCCGTCGTCGGTGGGGCTGCCCGCGGACACGGTCGCCAGCGCCTGGCTCCACGACGGCTGGCTGGCGACGGTCTCCACGACGCGGCACGACCCGTCCAGCTCCAGAGGCCCGAGCAGTCCTTCCGCGATCACCGGCCACTCGCCCAGCCGCCGGCCCGTTGCGGGGTCCACCGGTGAGAGCACCATCACCTCCGGCGCCTGGACGGCAACGAGGTGCTGGATCACCCACAGGCGCCCGCAGCCCACGACGGGGCGGCCGGCCAGCGGCCATCGGGCGACCACGCGCCCGGTCCGCGCATCGACCTTGGCGAGGGTCCCGTTGCCTGTGCCGTACTGCATGTCGGGCACCCAGATCGCCCCGAAGCCGCCGGCGATCGAGCCGCCAACCTCGACCTTGACGGTGTCGATCACCTTGTTTGTGATGGGGTCGATCCGGCTCAGGGTGTTTGCCCCGTGGAACGTGCGTGAGGCATCGCCGGCGTCGTTCGCCACCCACACGGAATCGCCGGCGATGGCGATCGAGCGTGGCGAATCGCCGACGCGGATGCGCGCCTGCACGGCGCCGAGGTAGGGATCGAGGCGGATCACCCAGCCCTTCGAGCCCACAGCGGGGATCCATAACGATCCGAACCCGAAGACGGCGCCCTCCGCATTGGCGTACGCGTCGCCCGTGAGCTGGAAGGAGACCGTGTCCTCGACCCCGGCGAGCACGGCGGCCGGCGGGGCGGAGGGTGTCGG
>JBAXFC010000616.1:0-2053 GCA_037140135.1 Chloroflexota bacterium | reverse complement strand
GGCGGCGCCCGTCTGGCTGGCGGCCTCGTTGAGCTGCTCGGACGTGCGGGTGACGGAGTCCGCGGCCTCCTGGACCTCGGTGATCGTGCCCGCGAGGCCGGTGCGGGCCTCGTTGTAGGCGAAGGCTGCTGCGAACACCTTGTCCCGGATGATGTTCGTGTACTCGGCCGTCTTGCCGATCTCGTCGGTGCCGTAGTGCTCGATCCTTGGCGTGACCGGCGTGATCTCGTAGGTGAGATCGCCGTCGCGGAGCCGCTCGAGGCCCTCGGCAATCCACGTCAGGCCCTTCTCTGCAAGCGCACCCAGCGTGACCTGGACGCTCTTGACACCCTTGACCACCCTGCTCGCGAGGACCCACGACAGGATCAGCCCGATGACGACCGACAGGATCATCATCGCGATGGCGATGAGGCGCGACGTGTCGAAGGTGGACTGGATCTCAGCGCTCATGGTGTCGCCGAGCTGTGCCTTGGAGTCGAACAGCTGCTGGAACAGGGGGACGATCTCGTTGACGATCGGGCGGGTGACCTTGCCCAGGGCCGCGTAGGCCTCGTCCTTGGTCCCGGTCTTCGAGATCTCCCAGACCTGCTTGCGCCCATCGATGTAGGCGTTCATCCGCTCCTCGAGCGTCGCCCACGCCGTCTTCGCCTCATCGGTCACCAGGGTCGCCTTGAACGCGGTGAGATCCTCGAGGATCGTCACGTCGTTCGCGAGGGCCTTGGTCTCGTACTCCGCCTTCTTCTCCGGCGTGTTCTCGAGGATGTGGGCCGTGAGGAAGTTGCGATTCTCGTTGAACTTGGCTCGCGCGACGCCGATCTGCTCCAGCGGGTTCACCACGTTCTGGTTGACCCTGGTCGCGAGATCATTGACCGACGCCAGGGTGAAGATCCACGCCAGGCACGCGACCACCGTGAACGCGATGAGAACCACCGAGGTCCCGAGCAGCTTCCCTCGGACGTTGATGCGCATGGCCGATCGTTCTCCGTAGGCACGTCCGGTCCGCCTGAGGCGGTCCGGCCGCGGTGGCAGGACGAGCACGGCAGGCCCGTGACTGGGGGAGGGAGTGCCGCCGTCTTGTGTCGGTATCACGCCTATGCATGCCTCCGGCCATCAGGGAACACCCCTGACTCGCAGGCACGGACCACTTGGTGACCTTTGTCCGCTGGAGCGGGACCTTGGGCATCCACCGACGAGGGGGGGTGCCGGGCCGGTTCGGGGTGGCAGCCGCGCACGCGGAAGAGGGGCGTGGCGCCGGCCGCGTCACGCCCCTTGTGTGGTGCTCCGGTCGCGAGGGCCGGAAAGGCCCGTCAGGCGACCCGGTCGAGGCTTCCCCGGCCTCGTTGCCCTTGCCGTCCGGCAGGGGTGGACGTCGCAGGCCTCCCGGCCGCGCCCTCGAGGACGAACCGGGCGACCAGGGCGTCGAGCTGGGCGGCCATCTCGGCGAGGGTGGCCGCGGACGCCACGACCTCGCGAGCCTGGATGCTCATCTCGTCGGTGGCGGCGGAGACCTCCTCGGCCGCCGCGCTGTTCTCCTCGGAGACAGCGGCGATGGACGAGATGGACCGGGTCACGGACTCGGATGCGACGGCCATCTGGGCGGCGCCGGCGGCCGTCTGGGCGACGACGCGCGCGATCTCATCGGATGACGCGGTGACCTCGCCCGACGCCGCGGCGATCGCCTGCAGGGCGCCGAAGACGCGCCCGAGGGCGTGGTCGCGGGCCATGGCGGCCTCGCTGATCTCGACCAGGGACTGGGCGCCCTTGCTCCCGGCGGCGAGGCCGGAATCCACCTCGGATGCGCCGGCGCTCATCGCGGCAACCGCCTCCCGGGTGCCCTTCTGGACCTCGTTGATCAACTGGGCGATCTCCTTGGTGGCACGCCCTGAGCGCTCCGCGAGCTTGCGGACCTCGTCCGCCACGACCGCGAAGCCCTTGCCCATCTCGCCCGCGCGCGCCGCCTCGATGGCCGCGTTGAGCGCGAGCAGGTTGGTCTGGTCCGCGATGTCGTCGATCGTCTCGACGATGGCGCCGATCTGCTCGCCCTTGGCACCGA
>JBAXFC010000615.1:0-2059 GCA_037140135.1 Chloroflexota bacterium | reverse complement strand
CACTTGTCGCCGGAGCACCGCAGTCTGCTGGTGGAGCTGCTGCGCCGGGAGACCGCACTGTCGGTGGTGGAGGCTGGCGACGGTCAGGTCCTGGAGCCGGGCGTGGTCTATGTCGGGCCTCCCAATCATGACGTGCTGGTCCGGGCCGACGTGCTGGGAGTGACGGCTCCTGCGGCGTCGTCGCTGGGTCCGAGCCCGAGCATCGACGTGCTACTGGGATCGATCGCGGACCAGTGGGGCCCGCGGGGCGTGGGTGTGGTCCTGTCCGGTACGGGGTCGGATGGCGCCCATGGCCTGCGGGCGTTGAAGGCGGCCGGCGGCCTGACATTCGCGCAGTCCCCGGAGTCGGCGAAGTTCGATGCGATGCCGCGGGCAGCGATCGCGCTGGGTGGTGTCGACCTGGTTCTGGCCGCGCAGGACATCGGGCTGCGGCTGGCCGGGCTGGCCAGCTCGGACGCCGGCTGGGCGGGGGAAGCACTGCCGGCGGCGCCGGGGCCGGTGCTGCGGCGGATCGTGACGCAGTTGCAGCGCGCGACGGCGATCGACTTCTCCCGCTACAAGGAGTCGACGCTGCGCCGGCAGGTGAACCGGCGGATGGCGATGCGCCAGGTCGACGACGCAGAGGACTACCTGCCCCTGCTTACCGCAGACCCAGACGAGGCGCACGCCCTGTCCCAGAACATCCTGGTGACGGTCACGTCGTTCTTCCGCGACCCGAACGCGTTCGACGCCCTCGGCGCGCTCCTGCAGGAGTACGTCGAGAGTCGGGACTCCGAGGATCTGCTTCGCGTGTGGGTGCCCGGGTGCGCCACCGGTGAGGAGGTCTACTCCATCGCGATGCTCATCGACGAGACCCTGGGGCATCCGGTCGGGCTGTCGGCCCGGCTGAAGATCTTCGGCACCGACCTCGACGAGACCAGCCTGACGATCGCCCGACGCGGCCTGTACCCGATGAGCGCGTGCGAGCGGGTCAGTCCGGAGCGGCGTGGCCGCTACCTGGTGGAGGGCCCGAACGGGGCGGAGGTGTCCCAGGACCTGCGGGACTGCGTCGTCTTCGCCCGGCACAACGTCGGAGAGGATCCACCGTTCCCGAGACTGGACCTGATCTCCTGCCGCAACACCCTGATCTACTTCACCACCCCGCTGCAGGAGCGGGTCGCGGAACTGTTCAGCTACGCGCTGCTCCCGGGCGGACTGCTGTTCCTGGGAGTCTCCGAGCTGGTCCCGATATCCGCGACAGGCTTCGCGATGGTCGACGGACCGCACAAGATCTACGCCCGCGGCACCGGGGCAGCGTCCCCGTTCACCCCCGGCAAAACCCGCCCGCCACCCGAGCACCGGCCTGCGCCCATGCTGGCGCCGATCACGGTGGTCCGCGACACGATCCCCGAGCAGCACGTGGCGCTGCTGGAGGTGCTGGTCCGCGCCGTCGCCGCGCCGTGCATCGTCCTTGACGATAGCCGGGATCTGGTCGAGGTCGTCGGCGACGTGTCCCCCTACTGCCAGCTTCCGCAGGGCCGGGCGTCCGCCGCCGCCATCTCGATCCTGCGCGCCGACCTGCAGGCCGAGGCCCGCGGACTGCTGCTGATGACCCCCGCCGATGGTGAGCCGGTCACCGGCCAGCTGATCGACCTCCCCGACGTAGGGCTGCGCGTGCGGCTGCAGGCGCGCCCGCTGCGGGTCGGCGAGCGGTCGCTGACCGTCCTGTCCTTCCTCGCCGAGGAGAGGCCCGCGGGCTCCGAGCAGGGCCCCGTCGGACGGGACGTTGCCTACGACCGGGAGATCGAGCGCCTGGACCGGGAGCTTCGCGACTCCCAGGAGAACATGCGCCGCTCACTGGCGGAGCTGGAGACCGCGAACGAGGAGCTGCAGGCGTCCTCCGAGGAGCTGCAGGCGTCCTCGGAGGAGTTGCAGTCCTCCTATGAGGAGCTGGAGACCTCCAACGAGGAGCTCCAGGCGACCAACGAGGCGCTCAGCAGCTTGAACCAGCAGTCTCGCCTGCGAGGCGACGAGCTGGAAGTGCTGAACATCGACCTGGAGAACATCCAGTCGTCCCTGA
>JBAXFC010000614.1:0-2071 GCA_037140135.1 Chloroflexota bacterium | reverse complement strand
ACCGTTGCGGAGGCTACCCGACCGGTCGCCAGGCGTGCTCGGGCGGTCTGCAAGGTCACGCATCGTGGACCGCCCCGGGAGGCCCGCCGGCGCCCCCGCATCAGCCGTACGCTGGGGGCATGCCGCGCAAGACCCGCATGACTGCCACTTCCGCCGCCGCGCCCGCCGAGGCGCCCGTTCCCGCGTGGCCGCGCCCAGCCAAGATCGCGTTCATCGGCTCCCACGGGATCCGCAAGACGAGCGCGGTCCTCGCGTTCGCCGCCGAGGTCCAGCGGGCCGGCCACTCCGTGGAGCTGGGGCGCGAGATCGTGCGCGACAACCCCCTGGGCATCAACGAGGGAGCGACCGGTGAGGCCCAGCTGTGGGTCCTGGTGAGCCAGATCCGCCAGGAGCTGGTGCTCTCGCGCAAGGCCGATGTCCTCGTCACGGACCGCGGCGTCATGGACAACTACGCCTACTACCTGCGGTCGTGCGGCGGCACCGACGCGTTCGATGTCGAGCCGCTGCTCCGGCGCTGGTCGCAGACATACGACCTGGTCGTGCGCCTTCTCCCGGACGTGGAGCTCCAGGCCGACGGTGTCCGCTCCACCAGCGACTCGTTCCGCGATGAGATCGAGGCAATCCTGGACCGCGTGCTGCCGGGCCTCGTGCCCGCGGACCGCCTGGTCACGCTGCCGGCATCGGCGATCACGAGCCGCTTCGACTGGTTCGCGGTGCTCGAGCGGCTGGCGGCCTCGATCGGGGCCACGGTGGCCGCCCCCGACCTCTGGCGATGACGCTGCCGATCAGTCGACCCTGGTCGCCCGGAACCTCATCTTCGGGTCCAGGCTGAGGATCCCGCTGGCGGCCGATCCCTCGAGGGACCCGGACCATGTGATGGTGGATGCCTTGGCCGCCTTGTCGACTGTCACGTTTGACGGCCGGCTCGCCAGCCACCCGCGCACGTCCTCGCTGACCGGCTGGATCATGATCGCGTCGGGGTCGCGGCCGACCGGGATCGGCGCCGCGATGTCGTCCAGCGTCCGCAGGCGAAGCGCGCCTGGTCGCGCGCGTCAGCGGTGCCGCCGCCGGTGGTGTCGCCGGCCGCCGTGCGCTTGCCGCCGGGTCGCCGGGTCGCCGGGGGTCGGATCCTGCCCGGTGCCCATTGCCGTCACCTCGGTGATCCGGGACGTCACGGCCAGTCTCGGGGCATCGCGGGGCGGGCGGACCCGCCGAACCGGCCCCTGGTGGGTGTCCACCGGAGGGCAGGGCGCGCTCACGACTCGAGGGACAGGAACGAGGAGGATGCCCTCCGGGGAGGCGTCGAGCGGAGTGCCCCGGCGCCGGGGCCGGCTACCAGCCCTCGGCCGGGGCCCCGCGAAGCGCGACCCGCAGCTCGCACGCCGTCACGGCACCGCTGAACCGGTCGAGCGCGATCCTGAGCGTTCCCGCGGAGCGTTCCACGAGCAGGTCCCAGGTGGCCTCGGTGCGGCCGTCCCCGGCGGATGGCAGGCCCAGCGAGACGGCCCCGAAGCGGGCCGCGCCCGCCCGCAGCGCGCGGACCACGGCCTCGACATCGAGCGACGTGTCCGCGATCACCGACGCCGGCCACGCGGGCGCCGGCTCTCCGAGCACCGCAAGCACGGCCTCCGCCGCCCCCACCAGGGCCGCTGACGGGTCCGGGACCGGGGTCCACGCCAGGGCCTGGATCCGCGGCGCGGGCTCCGGCGTGACAAGCAGCGAGATCCCGACCCTGCCCGACGCCCCGCGCAGCCACCAGGTCAGGTCGGCCGGTGAGTCGGAGCGCGTCGGGCGCGCGGGGTCCCGCGTGAACGGCCCGAGGTCCAAGGCCAGCGCGGCGAGGTTCGCGCGCCGGATCTCGCGCGGCTCGTCGAGATCCATGTTCATCGCGAAGGCAGCGTCGGCGACATCGTCGTCCCAGTGCTCCAGCAGCCCCTCGACCACCGGCTGGAACGCCTCCGCAGCGGGCAGGGGCTGGGGGGTGCGGCGCGGGACGGACCCGGTCCGCACGAGCGAGGCGAGCACCTCGGTGACCACGGCCCGCGTGCCGGCATAGCGGTAGTTCGCCAGG
>JBAXFC010000613.1:0-2077 GCA_037140135.1 Chloroflexota bacterium | reverse complement strand
ACCGTCGGCTGACCACCCTGCCCGGCATCGAAGCATTGTAGGGACCGCCGCGCCATGACCACCCGGCAACCACTCGACGACCGCTACCCTGCCCACGTGCAGCCCCGCCGTCCGCCGCATCCCGCCAACGATCTCAACGAGCTCCCCGGCGAGGAGTGGCTCTACTTCACCAAGTCCGTGTGGACCACCGCCTACCCGTCCGAGCTCGGTCACGCCCTGCGCAAGGCCCACGGGGCGAACAAGCCGCCGCGGCTCATGGCGCGCCTGATCGAGTTCTTCACCAAGTCGGGCGAGCTGGTCCTGGACCCGTTCGCCGGCGTCGGCGGGACGCTCCTGGGTGCGGCCATCGCCCGCGGCCCTCGCCGGGCGATCGGCCTGGAGCTGGACCCGCGGTGGGCCGCGGTCTACGCGCAGACGGTGGCGTCACTGTCCGCGGAGCGTGACGGCCTGGGGCCCAGGCTGACCGACCTCGGACCCAACGATCCCGGCGGCGAGCGCACCTTCGATCCGCGGGGCCTGGAGCTGCGCCAGGGCGATTCCCGCCTGCTGCTGCCCATGATCCCCGAGGGCTCGATCGACTTCGTCGCCACCGACCCGCCGTACAACGTGCAGCTGCCCATGACGATGGCCGGCGGCAAGCTCGCGCTGGACCACGCGAACCGGCGGACCGACTACGCGATGGTGTCCGACCTCGCGGGGGACCTCGCGAACCTGCCCGACTACCCGGCCTTCCTCGATGCGATGGGCGGCATCTTCGCGGAGGTCCACCGGGTGCTGCGGCCCGGGCGGTACGCCGCCCTCATCGTGCGCGATGCCTACCAGGGCGGGCGCTACCTGTTCACCGCCTCGGACCTCGCGGCGCGCGCCGATGCGGCCGGGCTCGTGCCCAAGGGCGACATCGCGTGGTACCAGGCGGGGACGCGGCTGCGGCCGTACGGATACCCGCGCTCGTTCGTCCCGAACATCGCCCACCAGCACATCGTGGTGCTGCGCAAGCCGCCCGCGCCGAAGGTGCGGACGCGTTCCCGCTCGACCGTCGCGGCGCGGGAACCGGGCGCCTGATCGCTCAGCCGAACTGGCCGCGGGACTCCTTGTAGGCGCGCAGGACATCCTCGAAGGTTCCGGTCGCCGCCGGGCCCTCGTCGCCGGAGGTCCAGGTCTCCGGCTCCGCGCCCGGGTCGATGACCACGTCGCCGAGCACCATCTTGTGGAGCCAGCCCTGGCTGCCGTTGGGGCAGACAACGCGGCAGAAGGTGCCACGCCGCTCGAGCAGGACCACCTCGTCGCCATGATCGAGGACGCCGATCTCCTGGCCCTGGATCTCGTCCGGGGCGTTGAGCAGGCTGACCAGGCGATAGCGGATCCGGCGGCGCTCGAGGCCGGTCACGGCGTCGCCCACGCTGCCCTCGAACACGAGGTGCGAGGAGGTCGCGGCCGACCGGAGCGGATCCGTCCTGCGTGCCTCGATCAGGGACGGCCGGCGCCAGCGAGGGACATCGGCATCGACGGCGGGGGCATCGGGCGTGACCACTGCGGCGGCCATCACGGCGGACGCGACCGCGGCCGCATTGGGAACGACGGTCGCCGTCGCGACCGGGCGCTGGGTCGCGTACCCGGAGAGGGGCACGAAGCCGGTCCCGGTGCCGGCGGCCTGGCGCAAGACCTCGTCGGAGGCGGTGGGCTGCTCGTCGCGGCGGCGCTTGCCGAAGACCAGGAAGGCCATCGTCATCGCCACGCCACCGGTGGTGACCACGACCACGGGGGCGACCCGCAGGATGGTGGCCGCGAGGGATGCGCCGCCGCCGAGGGACGCCGAGCCGGAGCTGCCGGCGCCACCGGGCTGGGCGCCACCGGCGCCGGAGTCGCTGACCGGGGCGCCGGCGGGGGAGCCGGAGCCACCGTCGGGTGCCGGGCCGGAGCCATCACCGGATCCCGCACCGGGGACCAGGATCGCGATCCCCGGGATCCCGCTCGGGTCCGGGGTCGCCGTCGCCTCGGGGTTGGCCGGCGACGCGTCGGGGTCGCCCGGGACCGCGGTCGGGCCAGGGGTGGCGGTGGCGGCAGCGGTGGGCGCGGG
>JBAXFC010000612.1:0-2077 GCA_037140135.1 Chloroflexota bacterium | reverse complement strand
TGGTCTACTGGAGCCGCAGCCGCCAGGAGGTGTGGCGCAAGGGCGACACCAGCGGCGACCGGCAGTTCGTGCGCGAGGCGTACTACGACTGCGACGGCGACACGCTGCTGTTCCTGGTGGAGCGGCCGGCCGACGTCGGGGAGCTCCCGCGCGGCTCCACGGCCGAGACGCCGGTGGAGCCGACTCGCAGCGACAGCGGGATCATGGGCCGCGCGCTCCGCCGCTCCGAGTTCTGGCTCCTCGCCGGAACGTTCTTCGTCTGCGGCTTCTCGTCGAACGGGCTCATCGGCCAGCATTTCATCGCGCATGCCGTGGACCACGGCTTCGCGCCGGTCGCCGCCTCGGGCGCGCTCGCGCTCATGGGCGCGTTCAACTTCATGGGCACGCTCGCGTCCGGCTGGCTCACCGACCGCATCGACCCGCGCCGGCTCCTGCTCATCTACTACGTCTTCCGCGGGATCAGCCTGCTCTACCTGCCGATGCTGTCCGGCGAGATCGGGATCGTCGGGTTCGCCGTGCTGTTCGGACTCGACTACATCGCCACCGTGCCGCCGACGGTCATGCTCATCGCGGACACGTTCGGGCGGCGAAACGTCGGCCCGGTCTACGGCTGGGTCTACTTCAGCCACATGCTCGGCGCGGCGATCGCGGCCGTCATGGCTGGGGCGATCCACGACGCCGCGGGCAACTACGCCCTCGCCTACTTCATCGGGGGCGGGCTCGCCGTCACGGCCGGTCTCGCGGCGCTCGCGATCCGGAGGCCGAAGCCGCCCGCGTCGTTCCCCGTGGCCGCGGCCGGGGCTGCATGAGCGAGCCGGACGAGCCCGGGAGGCCGGCAACGCCCCGGAAGCGCAGGCAGCCGCTGGGCCAGAGCATCGGCGGGGTGCTGTTCGGGTTCGAGCAGCAGGTGTGGCGCAACCAGCCGCCGCCCCACGAGCTCGTCCGCCATGCCCGGCCCGACAGCCCGGTACCGGCCGGCGACGGGACGATGATCACCATCGGGCTGCCCGACGATGCGCCGGCGGACCCGTTCACGGCCGGGGACCAGCCGCTCCCCGAGCCCTCGCCCTCGCCCTCGCCCTCGCCCTCGTCCCGCGATCATCCCGGAGGCTGACCCGCGTTCGCACCGCGGAAGGACGCGTGACCTGCCGATCGGACCGATGATCGTGCCCACGAGGCCGCTGCACGTCGCGCTGCCCGGCCCCCGCACCTGGAGCGCACCGTGGCCCTCGCGACCGTCGGCGACCCGAAGTACATCTCCATCCGCTCATTCCGCAAGAGCGGCGTCGCCGTGGACACGCCCGTCTGGGGCGCTGCCGGCAACGGCCGCATCTACGTGACGACCCCGCCGGACAGCGGCAAGGGCAAGCGGATCAGGAACAATCCGCAGATCGAGGTCGCCCCCTGCGACATGCGCGGCCGGCTGACGGGCGACTTCGTGCCGGCCGAGGCCCAGTTCACCGACGACGCGGCCACCTTCGCGACCGCGATGGGCCTGCTCAAGCGCAAGTACGGGATCCAGTTCAGGCTCGTGATGCTGCGCAACCGCAAGACCGAGCCCATCATCCTCGAGATCCGCGACCGCTCCTGATCGAGCGGGGGCTACTCCGTCCCCGGCTCGTTCCCCGGCGCGCCACCCGGTCCCACCCGGATCCCGAGGTGCGCGGCCAGGAGCGGTCCCAGCTCGATCAGCTGGCCGTCCGTGACCGTCGCTCCGCGCAGACCGGCAATCCCCCGGATCGTGTGCATGGCGGCACCGGTGAGATCGACGTCCACGAGGAAGGCACCCTCGAGGTCGAGCACGCCGACCCGGCAGCGGGTGAAGGTCACGTTCTTGAGGCGCGCGTCGCCGAGATCCAGCTCGTCGATGGTGCAGTCCTCGAACGCCACGTCGTCCAGGCGTCCACCGGCGAGCACGAGGAAGTCGAGCTTGCCGCCGCGCACCCGCACGTTGGACCACTGCGTCCGGACGCCGGCCAGGGCGCCGATCCGCGAGCCCTCGAGAACGGTGTCGCGCCAGGTCGAGTCGGAGACGTCGAGGCTGCCGGCGCCGATCCCGGTGAGGAGGCAGTCGGAG
>JBAXFC010000611.1:0-2083 GCA_037140135.1 Chloroflexota bacterium | reverse complement strand
TGAGCACCACCGGGTAGCCGAGGGTGTCGGCGACGGCCACGGCCTCGTCGGCCGAGGCGACCCGCTGCTGCGGCCACAGCGCGATGCCGTAGCAGTCCAGCAGTCGCGCGGCGTCGTCCCGGCTCAGCGCCACCTCGTCGGGCACCGGATCCACGCCCGCCGCAGCGTCGGCATCGGAGCCCGCGGACGGGACGAGAGCGTCGAACAGGCCGCCGTGCGGGGCCTTGACCCGCCGCGCGAGGTCGGTCCAGCGGTCCGCGTCGGCCGCCCAGGCCAGGCGCAGCGCTGCGATCCGGGTCCGGGCCTGGGCCTGCGTCGCCGGCTCCAGCTTGGCCGCGGTCAGGACGTGGGCCAGCGGATTGAGGTCGTTGCCGACGCCGATCCGCCCTTCGGCCGCTGCCTGGACCGGGGCCGTGCCACGCCCGGAGAAGGGGTCGAGGACGACGTCGCCGGGACGCGTGTAGCGAGCGATGAAGGCGTGGACCAGGGAGGCCGGGAAGCTTGCGAGGTACGAGCACATCGGGTGCAGGCTGTGGCCCCACAGCCGTGGCTGCGCCTTCCACTCGGCCTTGATGCCGAGCAGGGGCAGCGTGACCGGGAGCTCGAGGGCGAGCTGGCCGGCGGCGATCGGTCGTGTTCTGGTGGTCTGGTCGGGCATTCCCGGGCTCGAACCTGACCGCGCGGCGATTGGGCCACCGCACGAAGGGTCGCGAAGCGTACCACGCACGAATCGTGCGGCGAATAGGGCGAACAGCGGATCGATGGCCGTCCGCGCCCGGTGGCTCAGTTGATGACGAGGTAGCCCACGGTCGTGGCCACCAGCGGCGCCCTGCTCAGGTGGATCGTGAACGAGCCGCCGGCAGGGACGACCGCCTGCACGAAGACGCCGGCGCGCTTCGCCTGCGGAGTCGCGATCACGTAACTCGAAGTGGTCACACCGGCGAGCTTGACCAGCACGCTCGTGTGGCCCGCGGCGACGGTCGCCCTGCCCGAGCGCGAGAACTGCGCCTTGCCGGTCACCTTGAGCGCCACCCCGGTTGTCGCGACGGCATGGACGCCGGTGCCCACACTGGTCTCGCCGCGCACGCCGACGGCCGTGGCATCAATGGTTGCGTACCCGTGGACGGCGGTGTTGGCGCGGGCCGGGGTCTCGAGCGAGGCGCCAGGGTCGCTGAGCCCGAGGATCGCGGTGCCGCCGGGGTTGAACCCGACGAAGGCAGGTCGATCGGCGGCGATGGTGGTGGCCACGAGGCCGATGGCCGTGGAGCTCTCTATCTCGCCACCGCGTCCGGACGCGCTGGACGCGATCAGGGCCGTGGCGGTGGTCGACAGCGCGCGGACCGCCGTCTCCAGGGTGCTGACGGCGTTGAACGCCGGCCCGGACTCGCTGATCGCCTCCATGGCATACCCGGACGACGCGACGCCGCGCACGCCGGTGCCGGTGGTCGCCACGCCCTGGACGCCGGTGCCGCCGGTCGTCTCGCCGAGCACGCCGACTGCGTAGGCGTCCTGCGCCGCGTACCCGTGGACACCGGTCTTCGCCGGGGCGGTCCAGCCCGGGAGCAGGCTCGGGTTGCTGATCCCCTGCACGCCGGTCCCGTTCGCGGATCCGCCCAGGATCCCGGCGACGCCCGCCGATGTCGTGACGCCGAAGACGCCGTTGCTGCCACCGCTGCTCGCCCCGACTCCAAGGCTGCTCCCGCTGTTGGCGAGCAGGGCATAGCTGGAGTCCGAGTTGGCCCGGATGCCGAAGCCGGAGGTGCTGGTGCCGATCACGCCCACCCCGAGGACGCTCGCGCCCGCCACACCGGTCGCGCTGGAGTCCTGGTTGGCGTAGCCGTAGACGCCGGTCCTGGTCGGCACCTGCGGCCAGTCCGCGCTGTCGCTGGGCATGCTCAGGCCGAAGACGCCCGTGCTCCCGCTGTGGCTCCGGCCCACCACGGCGCCCACCGAGCCACCCGTCGTGAGGCCGTAGACCGCCGTGCCGCCGTTGGCCTGCCCGAGGATCGCCGTCGCGCCGTTGTCGGCACCGGTGTTGGCGACCGTGGTCACCGAGCCGGTCGTGTTCACGTCGCCGAGGAGC
>JBAXFC010000610.1:0-2091 GCA_037140135.1 Chloroflexota bacterium | reverse complement strand
AGAGCGGCAGGACCATGAACGGCAGCAGGATCTGCGTCATGCCCACGATCACCGAGAACGTGTTCCGGATCAGGGGCAGCGGCTCGGAGATCCAGCCCAGCGCCTTGAGCGTGGTGTTGATCAGGCCGACGTCGCGCAGGATGACCTCCCAGGCGAACGTGCGGACCAGGAGGCTGGACCAGAACGGCACCAGCACGAAGATGAGCAGGATGCCGGCCACCCGCTGGGGGACGATCGCCATCAGGTAGGCGTACGGGTAGCCGATGAGCAGGCTGGCGACCGTGACGACGGCCGCGATGTAGAAGGTGTTGCCGAGGACGCGGATGTCGGCCTCGGAGTTGAAGAACTCCGCGTAGTTGCCCAGGCCGACCCCGACCGGGTCGGTGACGCTCCGGATCACCATCATGACCATCGGGACCAGGAAGGTGATCGCGAGGAAGATCATCAGGGGCAGCGCGAGCGAGCCCCAGCGGGTGATGAGGGGGCCGCGCTTGCGGCCCCCTCGCCCCTGCACCTTGGCGGGTGCGGTCGTCATCGATCGGCTACCGGTGGGCCGGGCGCTACTTGGTCTTCCAGGCGTTGAACGAGTCGTCCACAGCCTTGGCGTTGGTCGCGTACCAGGCGTCGTCGAAGTACGCCGTGGTGTCGTTGATGTTGGTGGCCGCGAGCTCGTTGGCCTTGGTCGGGTTGGCCTGGGCCAGGGAGTTGGTGGGGCCGTAGGGGATCGCGTTGGACGGGGCCGCGTTGTTCTGCTTGCAGATCGTCCAGGCGATGAAGTCCATCGCGGCATCCTTGTTCGGGGTGCCCTTCGGAACGACCCAGTAGTCGGCGGTCAGGATCTGCTGGTCCCAGCTGATCGCCACCGGCTTGTTGTCCACGTTCTTGGCGCTCCAGGCGCGGCCGTTCCACATGAGGGCCATCGAGACCTCACCGGACCCGATGAGCTCCTGGCTCTTGGCGCCGCCCGGCCACCAGACGATGGAGTCCTTGATGGTGTCGAGCTTCTTCTCGGCGCGGGCGAGGTCGAGCGGGTAGAGGTCCTTGGCGGCAACGCCGTCGGCCATGAGGGCGATCTCGTAGACGCCGCCGGCCGAGTAGTCGTAGATGGCGCGCTTGCCCGGGAACTTCTTGAGGTCGAAGAAGTCGGCCCAGCCCTTGGGGGTCTGGCCGTTGGTCATGTCGGTCCGGTAGGCGAGCACCACGCCGTAGGTGATGTCCGCGACGCGGTACTTGGAGGCGAACCCGGGGATCACTTCCTTGCCCGGGATCTTGCTGTAGTCGAGCGGCTCGAGCAGGCTGGCGTTGGCGTCGAGGCCGAAGTCGTTGCCGACGTCCACCGCGTCCCAGGTCACCTGGCCCGCCTCGACCATCGACTGGATGGTCGCGTTGGCGGATTCCTCGCTCTCGACGAACTTGACGCCGGTCGCGGCCGTGTACGGCTCGAACCAGCCGGTCCGCTGGGCCTTCTGGTAGGCGCCGCCGTAGCTGGCGACCGACAGGGTGGTCCCCGAGGCGGCCGTCGGCTTGGTGCACAGGGCACCGTCACTGGTGGCGTTGCCGAGGTCGAAGCCGCCCGGGGCCGCGGTCGCCGGGGCCGCGGTCGCCGGGGCCGCGGTCGGCGCCGGGGTGGCCGCCGATCCACCGCACGCGGCGATCATGATCATGGTTGCGACCAGCCCGATGGTCGGGCGTGTGCGCATGCGCATGCGTTGGTCCTCCTCCTCCGGTTGGGCGCCCGGTGGCCCGGGTCCCGCGCGGCCGCATCTCTCCATGTGGCCGCGTGTGGGCATTCTAGTCACGCGCATGGCACGGCGCGACCGCTGTTGCGTGCCGGGCGGTCCGCTCGGGCCGACCCCGTGCTGGGAGGGCGCCACGGGCAGGATCGCGGCCACGCCATGGGGCATCATTGCGGCCACGCCATGACCAACGCAGAGCCGCCCACCCTGCACCTCCCACCCGGCCCGTTCCCGTACGTGCCGCGGCTCCCCGGCCCGGACGCGACGCCGCTGCCGGCCTGCGATGCCGCCGTTGCGGAGCTCCGTGCCCACGCCGACGCCTGGGTCCGCACGTCGCCGGAGCGCAAGGCCGCCC
>JBAXFC010000609.1:0-2092 GCA_037140135.1 Chloroflexota bacterium | reverse complement strand
ACCATGGCCTCCTGCGCGTTCAGCGGTCCGGCCACCGTGGCGGGCTCCCTGATCGTGGGCAACGCCGAGGTCGTGACGGCCATGGCGCTGATGCAGCTCGCCCATCCGGGTTGCCCGGTCTACTACGCGGCCGCCCAGACGGCGATGGACCTGCGCTCCGGCGCCTACACCGGCGGCGGCCCCGAGGACTTCCTGTTCGGCGCCGCGACCAACGAGCTGGCCGACTTCTACAACGTGCCGCTCTCGATGGGCGCCTTCGCCACCGGCGACAAGCAGTCGGGCTGGCAGGCCGGCCTCGAGAACGGGCTGTCCTCGTTCATGGCCGCCGCCTCCGGCGCGGACATGCTCCTGGGCGTGGGCCTGCTCCACGGGTCCCGGATCTGGTCCTTCGAGCAGATGATCCTGGACCACGAGATCGCGGGCATCGTGAACAAGGTGGTGGGCGGCATCCCCACCGACGAGGTCTCGCTCGCCCTCGAGGCGATCGCGGAGGTTGGCCCGGGCGGCGAGTACCTCACGCTGCCGCACACACGGACGGCGATGAAGGGGCTCTGGAAGTCCACGTACATGGATCGCCGGCCGTACGGCCAGTGGCAGGCCGATCCGGACAAGTACCACCACGAGGCCCTCGAGAAGGCGCGGACGCTGCTCCGCGACCACAAGCCCGAGCCGCTGGACCCGGCGCTCGACGCCGAGCTCACGCGGATGATCGAGGCGCACGGCCGCGAGGAGGCCGCCGCCGGGGCCGACTGAACCACGGCCCCACGTCTTCCCAACCCACATCGGAGTCCGGCGGCCGGCGGCCGACCGGGCTCCTTGCCCGAACTGGAGATCACCGCATGCGACCCCGTTTCGAGCTTCTCGAGCCCGCCCTGATCGAACGGGTCGTGGCCGAGGCGCTGCAGCTCATGATCAAGCCCGGCATCAAGGTGGAGGAGGCCGAGGCGATCGCCCTGCTGGTCGCCAACGGCGCCACGGCCGATGGCAACCGGGTCTCCATCCCGGAGTCGATGGTCCGGCGGGCGCTCGACACCGCCCCGCACTCCTTCTCGCTCTATGACCGGGCCGGACGGGCAGCGGTGACCTACGGCTCCGGCGCCGTCCACTTCGATCCCGGGTCGTCCGGCGTGGCCGTCCTCGACCCGGAGACCGGCGACACCCGCCGTTCGATGGCCGCCGACCTGGCGCGCGTCATCCGCGTCGCCGACGCGCTGCCGGCCTACGACGCGGTCTCCACGGCGATCGTCGCGAACGACGTCCCGGCCGAGATCGGCGACCTGTACCGGGTGTTCATCGTCCTGATGCACTCGACCAAGCCCATGATCACCGGCGCCTTCTCGCCGCGCGGATCCGAGATCATGATCGACATGCTCGCGCTCGACGCGGGCGGGCGGGCCGCGCTGGCCGAGAAGCCGCGCGCCGTGTTCGACGTCTGCCCGTCGCCGCCGCTCACCTGGTCCGAGTTCGCCTGCCGCAACATCATGGATCTCGCCCGGGCCCACGTGCCCGCGGAGCTGATCTCGATGCCGCTGGCCGGCGTCGCGGCGCCGGTGACGCTCATCGGGTGCATCGTCCAGCACGCGGCGGAGTCCCTGACCGGCGTGGTCCTCAACCAGCTTGCCGAGCCGGGTGCGCCCATCGTCTGGGGCGGGGCACCGGCGATCGTGGACATGCGCTCGGGCGCCACGCCGATGGGCGCAATCGAGACCGCGATGCTCGACGCCGGAAATGCTGCCGTCGGCAAGTCGCTGGGCCTGCCGGTCCACGGCTACATGGGCGCCACGGACTCCAAGATCGTGGATGCGCAGGCCGGGTACGAGTCTGCGATGACCGCGATGCTGGGTGGTCTGGCCGGGGTGGACATGATCTCCGGGCCGGGCATGATCGACTTCCTCCTGGCGCAGAGCCCCGAGAAGCTGGTCCTCGACGCGGACATGATCGGCATGATCCAACGCCTCCTGCGCGGCGTGGGGACCCCCACCCCGACGCTGGCCACAGGCTTCTTCGAGCAGGCGGGGCCGGAAGGCCGGTTCCTCGAGCTCCAGGACACGCGCAAGCTGTTCCGTGCCGAGGCCTACCTGCCGTCCCGGGC
>JBAXFC010000608.1:0-2097 GCA_037140135.1 Chloroflexota bacterium | reverse complement strand
GATCACGGTGACGCCGTCGTGGGCGCGGGCCTGCTCGATGGCGGCGCGGATCTCGTCGTCGGTCGCCGCGCGGAGGCCCAGGGCACCCATCGCCTCGGCGTGCTTGGCAAAGTCCACGGGGATGTAGCCACCCGACAGGCGGCCGGTGCCGCGGTCGCGGAACCGGAGCTCGTTGCCGAACTGGGGCACACCGCAGTTCCAGGCGAGATCCTTGATGCACTGGTAGCCGTGGTTGTCGAACACGATGATCGTGATCTTCAGGCCCTCGGCGACCGCGGTGACGATCTCGGAGTTGAGCATCAGGTAGGTGCCGTCGCCGATCGCGACAACGACCTCGCGGCCGGGCTCCGCCATCGCCACGCCGATGCCGGCCGGGATCTCGTAGCCCATGCAGCTGTAGCCGTACTCGAGGTGGTAGGCCTTGGGATCCTCGGGCCGCCAGAGCTTGAGCAGGTCGCCCGGCAGCGAGCCGGCGGCGCAGATGATGGTGGCGTGGCCGCCGATGGCGTCGTTGACGACGCCGATGACCTCGGGCTGCGAGAGGTCGCCCGGCTCGCCCGAGATGGTGCGGTGCGCAGTGACGCGCTCGTCCCACTCGTTCTTGAGCGCGGCCGCCTTGGACCGGAACTCCTGGCTGGTGCCGTCATAGCCCGCGGCGGCAAGCCCGGCGCTGATGGCCTTGAGCGCCTCGCGGGCATCGCCGATCAGCGGCAGCGAGCGCATCTTGTGCGCATCGAACGCGTTGATGTTGATGCCGACGAAGGTGACGTCGGGGTCCTGGAACGCGGATCGGCTCGCGGTGACGAAGTCGCCCATCCGGGTCCCCACGCCGATCACGAGGTCGGCGTCCTTGGCCAGCCTGTTCGCAGCGAGGCCGCCGGCGGACCCGATCGGCCCCATGTTCCACGGGTGGTTCCAGGGCAGGACGCCCTTGCCCGCCTGGCTCTCGCTGACCGGGATGCCGTACCGGGTGGCGAGCGCGTCGAGCGCAGCCTCGGCACCGGCGTAGATCGCGCCGCCGCCGGCGACGATCAGGGGGCGCTTGGCGCCCTTGATGAGCTCGACCACCTCGGCGACCAGCTCCGCCTCGGGGCGGGGCCGTCGGACGCGCCAGACGCGCTTCTCCAAGAAGCGCTCCGGCCAGTCGTAGACCTCGGCCTGGACGTCCTCGGGCAGGGAGATCGTCACGGCGCCGGTCTCGGCAGGATCGGTGAGGACGCGGAAGGCCTCGGGCAGGCTGGAGATGAGCTGTTCCGGGCGCGAGATCCGGTCGAAGTAGCGCGAGACCGGGCGGAAGGCATCGGACGCGGAGACGTCGTGCTCGATGGGGTGCTCGACCTGCTGGAGCACCGGATCGACCAGGCGGTTGGCGAAGTAGTCCGACGGGAAGAGCAGGACCGGCAGGCGGTTGACCGTTGCCGTGGCGGCGCCGGTGATCATGTTGGTGGCGCCGGGGCCGATCGAGCTGGTGCAGGCGAAGGCGCGCATCCGGTTGTTGTGCTTCGCGAAGGCCGAGGCGATGTGGACCTGACCCTGCTCGTTCTGGGGCCGGTAGTACGGCATCGCGTACTCGTCGCCCAACTCCTCGAGCGCCTGGCCGAGGCCGGCGACGTTGCCGTGGCCGAAGATCCCCCACACGCCTGCGATGAAGCGCTGCTCCACGCCGTCGCGCTCGATGTACTGCGACGCCATGAAGCGGACGATGGCCTGCCCCACCGTCAGCCGGATCGTGCTCACGGGCTGCTCCTCTTGCCTATGACCGGTCTCGCTGCCCGGCGCTGTGCCTGCATCATGACGGATGCACAGGTATCGCGCAATCGATTACCGGCTCTTCCGGCCAATGACACGCAACCGATTGCGCTCGTGATCTTGACGGCAGCACCCTGCCTCGTCTAGTGTGAGAAATCGATTACTCACCGGCAGGGCCGCCTGGCCCGCCGGACCGCCGCCGAGGAGATCAAGGGTGCAGTTGGGACGCAGCGTGACTCCGGCTCGAAGCGCGCCCTCGACGCGTTCCGCCCCCGGAGCCCTCGCCGTCCTCGCCGTCCTCGCCGCCCGCGCCGCCCGCGCCGCCCGCGGAGCCCGGCTGTGACCGAC
>JBAXFC010000607.1:0-2099 GCA_037140135.1 Chloroflexota bacterium | reverse complement strand
GGCAGACATCGCCCGCAAGCAGGGCCGCTTCGACGAGGCGGAGGCGCACCTGGCCGCCGCAGCGGACGACTTCCGAGCCGTTGACGACGAGGCAGGGCTGGGCCAGGTGCTCCACCTCTCGGGCACCGTGGCGGCGATGCGCGGCGATCTCGAGACGGCTCGCGGCCGGTATCTCGAGAGCCTGGCGATCAGGGAGGCGCTCGGCGACCAGGCCAAGATCGGCGCCCTGTACTCGAACCTCGCCGTCGTGGCCGAGTACGAGGGCGACATCCACGAGGCCGAGAAGCTCTCGAGGCTCGCGTACCGGATCCGCGTCGAGGCCGGCGACCGCTGGGGGATCGGCGTTTCGCTGCACAACCTCGGCGTCTACACCCAGCGGCTGGGCCGCCCGGACGAGGCGCGCGCGAGCGTGGAGCAGGCGATCCGGATCATGACCGAGGTCGGGGACCGCTGGTTCGCCGCTACCGAGCGGATGCTGCTGGGCAACATGGCCCGCGACGAGGGTGATCTCGCGACCGCCCGTGGCCACTACCGCGACGCGATCCCCACGTACCTCGAGGTGGGTGATCCGGTCGCCCAGGCGGAGTTCCTCGAGGACGTGGGTGTGCTGGCCTCGCAGATGGCGCACCACGAGACAGCCCTGGAGCTGGTGGAAGCCGCATCGGTCATGCGCGCGTCCATCGGCAACACGGAGAGCGATGCGGCGCTCGAGGAGTTCCGGGCGCGCCTGGCGGCCTCGTTCACCGCGCTCGATGCGCCGGCCGTGGCGGCGGCCAGGGTCCATGGCGCGGCCCTCGCGCCGGCCGAGGCGATCGGCCTGGCGCTGGAGCTCTGTCGCTGATCCGGGCTGCCGGACCTGCGGGACAGGTGGTGCGCGCAGGCACCGTTGAGGCGCCGCCGGCCCGCCGTTCACGTTCCGCAAGCCGACTGCAGGCACAACATTCGACGCATTGCGCTGTAGGCCATCTGGCCCTAGTCTCGTAGGCCGAATAGCACATCGCGAACGATTACCGCCTACGCAGACGTCCCAGACCGGGCCCAGAGGTGCTTCCCTTGTTCCATCGTCGACCCCAAGGGTCCGGCAGCGGCGGCAGTTCTGCCCGGCTCGCCCTCGTCGCCATCCTCGTCGCGCTCCTGGCCCAGACGCTGGTCCAGGTCGCTCCCGTGGCCGCGTCGGTGATCCCGTCGACGCCCGTCGGGGCCGCCGTGCCGGCCCCGGTCGCCGACGCCCCGTCGTGGGGCGCCTGGACGGCGTCCGGCCCGGGCACGGTGACCACCACCAGCGATGGCACCACCGGTCCGGCGGCGTTCGGCTACAGCCTGTCGCCGGCGGGATTCTCCACGGTGACCTGGAGCTTCACGAGCACTGCGACGCAGACCGGCACTCTCAACCTCGCCTGGCACTACACCGGCTTCCACGCCTACTTCGCCGTGACCGCCACGGCCGCCGTGATCGTCAACGGGGCCGTCATGACCCAGGTCCTGGCGGCCGGACCGCAGAACTGCTGCACGACGCCGTCCGGCGGCTTCGACTACAGCGGCACCGTCCCGGTCTCGGTGAATGCCGGCGACACGTTCGGATTCAGGGTCGCCGGCAGCAACTTCGACAGCAACAACGTCCTCAACGGCCACCTCGAGGTGACGCAGGCGGACACCGCCCAGGCCGGGCCGGCGCTCGTGGTCAACACCACCGCGGACCACGATGACGGCATCTGCGGCACGGACGACTGCACCCTGCGCGAGGCCCTCGTGACCGCGAACGCCATCGGCGGCGACGGCGTCGAGAACGTCTCGTTCGCCATCCCGGGCGGCGGCCTGCAGACCATCAACCCCACCTCGCCGCTGCCGGCCGTCACCGTCCCGGTGGCCATCGACGGCAGGGCCGCGGCCGGCGCGACCTGCGCTGCGCCCGGGGCCGGAACCCCCGTCCCCGCGGTCGGCCTCAACGGCACCGGCGCGGGTGCGGGCGCGACGGGCCTCACCTTCGCCGCGACGTCGGCCGGCTCCAGCGTGAGCGGCCTGCGGATCACCGGCTTCGCCGGCGCCGGCATCGCCGCCGGCGGTGGCCTGGCCGGCGCGAGCCCCGACATCTTCTGCAA
>JBAXFC010000606.1:0-2104 GCA_037140135.1 Chloroflexota bacterium | reverse complement strand
CTACGGCTCGATCCTCATGCTGGTGCTGTTCGCCATCGCCTGGCTGGTGCTGGGCTCGACGCGGGCCGGGCGCTCCGTGTACGCCGTGGGCGACAACCCGGAGGCCGCACGCCTCGCCGGCATCCGCACCAGCCGCGTCCTGGTGGGCGTCTATGCGATGGCCGCGCTCAGCTACGGCATCGCCGGCCTGCTGCTGGTGGCGCGCACCGGCGTCGGCGACCCGCAGGCGGGCCAGACCGGCAACCTGGAGAGCATCACCGCGGTCGTGCTGGGCGGGACGAGCCTCCTGGGCGGGCGTGGCCAGATCATGGGCGCGCTGGTGGGCGCCCTCATCGTGGGCGTCTTCCGCAACGGGCTCCAGCTCATGGGCGTCGGCTCCATCTACCAGGTCCTCATCACCGGCATCCTGGTGATCCTGGCGGTGTCGGTCGACTACCTCTCTCACCGGGCCAAGTAGCGTGCCGGAGGCCCGCATGACCGCGACCACCGCCACGCCCCAGGGCAAGGTCCTCCTGGAGATGAAGGACATCGGCAAGTCGTTCCCCGGCGTCAAGGCGCTGCAGGGCGTGAGCCTGTCCGTCCGCGAGGGCGAGGTCCTGGCGCTCCTGGGCGAGAACGGCGCCGGGAAGTCGACCCTCATCAAGATCCTGTCCGGGGCCTACACCAAGGACGAGGGCGAGATCTTCTTCGAGGGCCAGCCCGTCACCATCCGCAGCCCGCAGGACGCGCAGGATCTGGGCATCTCCACCATCTACCAGGAGTCCAACCTCGCCAAGGATCTCACCGTCGCCGAGAACATCTTCCTCGGACGCCTGCCGGCCAAGGGCCTGCTGGTGGACTGGGAGACGGTCAGGAAGAAGTCGAGGGAGATCCTCGACCGGCTCGGCGCGACCATCAGCGTCGACGCCATCGTCTCGACCCTGTCCGTGGCCGAGCAGCAGCTGGTGGAGATCTCCAAGTCGCTCAACCGCAAGACCCGCATCCTCATCATGGACGAGCCCTCGGCGGTGCTGGGCGAGAGCGACCTGGAGCGCCTCTTCCAGGTGGTCCGCTCGCTGCAGGCCGAGGGCATCGGCATCATCTACATCTCCCACCGCATGCGCGAGATCTTCGAGCTGGCCGACGAGGTCACGGTGCTCAAGGACGGGCGTTTCGTCGCGACGCGGCGCGTCGCCGACGTGACCATGGACGAGCTGGTCCGCCTGATAATCGGTCGCGACCTCAAGGACGTCTTCCCCAGGCGGGAGGTGGTGCCCGGCGAGGTGCTCCTCGAGGTGAAGAACCTCCGCCGCGCCCGCCTGGTCCACGACGTGAGCTTCCAGCTCCGCGCCGGCGAGATCCTCGGGTTCGCCGGGATCACGGGCTCCGGGCGCACCGAGGTGGTCCGTGCCATCTTCGGCGCGGATGCCCACGGCGGCGAGATGAGGATCTCGGGCAAGCCCTACCGGGCCAGCTCCCCGACGGAGGCCATCCGGCGGGGCATCGCGCTGGTCAACGAGGACCGCAAGGCCCACGGGCTCTTCCTGAACCTGGACGTCACCGTCAACACCACCATCGCGGCCCTCAAGGGGCTGTGCAGGGCCGGCTTCATCCAGCGGGCCAAGGAGAAGGCCCTGGTTCAGAAGTTGATCCAGGACCTCCGGATCAAGACGCCGGGGGCCAGCTCCATCGTCCTGAACATGAGCGGCGGCAACCAGCAGAAGGTGATCATCTCGCGCTGGCTCGCCATCGACACCCGGATCCTGATCATGGACGAGCCGACCCGCGGCATCGACGTGGGGAGCAAGTCCGAGATCTACCAGATCATGAACGAGCTCACGAAGCGGGGCGTGGGCATCATCATGATCTCGTCGGAGCTGCCCGAGGTGCTGGGCATGAGCGATCGCATCCTGGTCATGCGCGAGGGGACCATCGTGGGCGAGCTGTCGCGCGCCGACGCCAGCGAGGAGGCGATCATGAAGCGCGCGGTGGGGGGCGACCTGGCCCAGGGGGCCGCGGCGCGGGCGTGAGCTCCATCCAGTTCGGAACGTTCCGTCCGTGGATGCTCGCCGAGCTACTTCCGCACCACCACCTGCGTGGTGCAGTGCGCCGCCCCGAAGCCCGA
>JBAXFC010000605.1:0-2110 GCA_037140135.1 Chloroflexota bacterium | reverse complement strand
ATTCTCGCACCCGGGCCGCCTCAACGGGTGGCGATTACCGACACAGCCTCCTAGACTGGCACCCATGGAGTCCCTGCCGCCGCCCGGATCGCCCGGATCGCCCGGATCGCCCGGCCACGCGCCCGGTGTGGCCCACGCCGGCCTGCGCCCGAACCCCGTGGTGGATCTCGTGCGCGCGTCGGTCATCGGTGACGACGAGGCGGTCGCGGGCCCGTACGGGATCCGGCGGGTCACCTACGCCGACTACACGGCGTCCGGCAGGAGCCTCTCCTTCATCGAGGACTACATCCGCGAGTCGGTGCTGCCGCTGTACGCCAACACCCACACCGAGTCCTCGGGGACGGGGCTCCAGACGACCCGTTTCCGCGAGGAGGCGAGGCGCCTGGTGCTTGACGGAGTCGGCGGCCATCCCGAGCGCCACGCGGTGGTCTTCTGTGGCTCGGGCTCCACGGCCGCCATCAACCGGCTCGTGGACGTCCTGGGCCTGCGCCTCAACGCGGACCTCGACGACCGCTGGGACCTGCGCTCCCGGATCCCGGCGGACCAGCGGCCGGTCGTCTTCATCGGGCCGTACGAGCACCACAGCAACGAGCTCCCGTGGCGCGAGTCCATCGCCGACGTGGTGATGATCCGCGAGGATCGCGAGGGCCACATCGACCTCGCCCGGCTGCGCGAGGAGCTGGAGCGGCACGCGGACCGCCCGCTGCGAATCGGGTCGTTCTCGGCGGCCTCCAATGTGACCGGGATCGTCTCCGACACCCGCGCGATCAGCCGGATCCTCCACGAGCACGACGCGCTCTCGTTCTTCGACTTCGCCGCCGCAGCACCGTACGTGGCCATCGAGATGGACCCCGACGGCGACCCGCTCGCGTGCGCGGACGCGGTCTTCATCAGTCCCCACAAGTTCATCGGCGGGCCGGGGACGCCGGGTGTCCTGGTCGCCCGCCGCGACCTCTTCCGCAATCGCGTGCCCACGATGCCCGGTGGCGGCACGGTCGCCTACGTGAACCCCGTGGAGCACGTCTACCTGGCCGACATCGAGCACCGCGAGGAGGGCGGCACCCCGGCGATCGTGGAGTCGATCCGGTGCGGCCTCGTCTTCGGGCTCAAGGCGGCCGTGGGCGTGGAGGCGATCCGCGAGCGCGAGGAGGCCCTGATCCACCGCGCCCTCCACCGCTGGGAGGCGAACCCGGGCATCGAGATCCTTGGCTCCCACCAGGCGGAGCGGCTCTCGATCGTGTCGTTCGTCATCCGGCACGCCGGCCGCTATCTGCACCACAACTACGTCGTCGCGCTGCTCAACGACCTGTTCGGGATCCAGTCGCGAGGCGGCTGCTCCTGCGCCGGCCCATACGGTCACCGCCTGCTCGGCATCGACCTCGAGACGAGCCACGGCTTCGAGCGCGAGATCAACCGGGGCTGCGAGGGGATCAAGCCGGGCTGGGTGCGGGTCAACTTCAACTACTTCATCAGCGACGCCGTTGCCGACTTCATCCTCGACGCCGTGGACCTCGTGGCCTCCGAGGGCTGGCGGCTGCTGCCGGACTACGCCTTCGACCCCGCCACCGGCCTCTGGCGCCACCGATCCGGCACGCCGGAGCCGCCGCTCTCCCTGCGCGACATCCGGTACGACGGCGCGGGGATGCACTGGCCGGCCCACCGCCACCACGAGCCCGAGACCCGGCTGGCGGCCTACCTCGACGAGGCGCGGGCGATGCTCGCCGGGCCGCCGCGGCCGCTGGTCGCGCCGACGATCGAGCCGGGTGCGGTGGGCCCCGACTTCGAGGACCTGCGCTGGTTCCTGCTGCCCGAGGATGTCGCCGGTGGGTAGAGTTCCCGCGGTCGTCGGGATCGACCTCGGCACCAGCGAGGCCAAGGCGGCGCTGGTCGGCCTCGACGGGTGCCTGCTGGCCCTGGGGCGCGGCACGTACTCCACCGATGTCGCCGCCGACGGACGCGCCGAACAGGATCCGCGTGACTGGTTCGCGGCGATCATCGACGCGGTCGGCGCCCTCGCCACGGCGCTCGCGGAGGCCGAGGTGCTCGCGATCGCCTGCGTCGGCCAGGGCCCGACGCTGGTGGCAGTGAATGCGGCAGGTGATCCGGTACG
>JBAXFC010000604.1:0-2114 GCA_037140135.1 Chloroflexota bacterium | reverse complement strand
GAGGTAGATGCGGATCTGCGACACGTCGGCGATGTTGACCTGGGAGCCGGACGAGGTGAGCACGCGCTCGACGGCGGCGATGATCAGCGGGTCCACCGTGGAGGCACTCGGCGACTGGCCGCTCCCGCAGCCCGCGGTGCCGCCGCCGTTGACCAGCGCGGCGCCCACACGCGCCCCCTCGCGTGTGGCGTAGCTGATGCTGATCAGGTGGTCGAAGGCGAGGCCGAACTCGAGCAGGCCGAGCAGGATGATCAGGAACGCGGGCAGGATCAGGGCGAACTCCACAATGCTCTGGCCGTCCTGCCGCCGCCTCACAGGACCGGCTCCATGCGGGTCGCGTTCGACCGCACGAACTCGAAGCCGCCCGGGTTGCCGCCGATGAATGCGCGGACCGGCGTCACCCACTGGTGCCGGTAGGTGATGGCGACGCCGACGAGGTCCAGGTGGCGCCCGCCCGCGCAGCCGGCAAGGGTGTTGCAGCGATCCGCCACCGGGTAGCCGTCCGAGATGAGGCTGTACGGAACGGTCACCGTGACGCCGTCGCCGAAGTCACAGGTCGTGGACCCGCCGTCGCGCGCGTAGAACGTGGACGAGCCCTGCTCGTCGCCGTTGGCGTTGGCGAGGTAGATCTCGACCTGCTCGATGTTGTCGCGATCGGTGGGCAGCGCGACGTTCTGCTCGATCTTGCGCAGGATGAGGCAGTCCGTGCCATCGGCATTGCCACTCTCGGCCGCCGTGAGCGCCGCGTTCCGGCTGGCGAAGTTGACCGTCAGGACGGCGTTGAAGGCGAAGCCGAACTCGATGATCGACAGCATGAGCGTCAGGAAGAGCGGCAGCAGCAGCGCGAACTCGACGAGCGACTGGCCGCTTGACCGCGCGCGGCGGACGCGTCGGGGCCCGGCCGCGGCGCGCGCGCGCCACATCGGTGTCGGGGGGTGGTGGTGACGCATGGTGGGATGTTCCGTGGCGGGGAGACCTGGTCCACGCTCGACGGTAGGCAGGTTGCCTTACAACGCCAATAAGGATTCGGGTCCTTGGGACCATCGGATCCGCGGGTCAGGCCTGCTCGGGACTATCGGCGGTCTCCCCGAGGGGTGCTTCGCCCGGCCAGTCCTCGCCTGCCGAGGGGAGCCGGATCTCGAACCGGGCCCCGATGGCACCGGGCCGGTAGGTCACGTCCCCGCCCAGGGACCGCGCGAGCCCGCGGGCGACGGAGAGGCCAAGGCCCGTACCGCCGTGGCGGGAGCCGGCGCTGCCGCGGACGAAGCGGGCGAAGATCCGCCGGCGCTCCTCCTGGGGAACGCCGGGCCCCTCGTCCTCGACGGCGAGCACGAGCGAGGACCCGGCAATCCCATCGCCGGCGTGGCTGCCGCTGCGCTCGACCGTCACCCGGATCGGGCTCCCGGGTGCATACCGGTTCGCGTTGTCCAGCAGGATCCACGCGATCTGCTCGGTGGCACCGGGGTCGGACATCGCGACCGCGCCCCCGGCGTGATCGATGACCTCCACGTGATCCGCGATCCCGAGCTCTCGGGCCACCCGCCGCGCCACCGGCGCCAGCGCCACCGGATCCTCGTCGAAGTGCAGGGTTCCGGTCTCGATCCGGCTCAGGACCAGGACCTGGCTCACGATCCGTGCCAGCCGCCGCTCCTCGACCAGGATGGCTTCAGCACGGGTCCGCACGAAGGTGTCGTCCGCCTCCTCGAGGTCCGTCGCCGCCAGCTCGATCGTCGCCAGGGGTGTCCGGAGGTTGTGGCTGACGCTGCGCAGGAACTCCCGCTGGAGCCGGTTGAGCCGGTCCAGGCGATCCGCGCGGCCGACGGCCCGCCCGTAGGTCTCCGATTCGTCGAGCACCGTCCCCACCAGGAGCGCCATCACCTCGAGGCTCGCCTGATCGCCGTCGGTCCAGGACCGCCCGCCGGCAAGCCCGATCTCGATCTGCCGGCCGTCCGTGCCTCGCCCCAGCGGGGCGTCGGCGTCCGAGCCCTCTGGCGGCGGCTCGCCGCAGGTGCCGAGCAGCAGCCCGTCACCGTCCACGATGCGGCACCAGCGGACCGCGAAGATCTCCGTGGTTGCCGACGCCAGGCTGGCGGCGGCCTCACGGGGCGACAGGT
>JBAXFC010000603.1:0-2121 GCA_037140135.1 Chloroflexota bacterium | reverse complement strand
GCTCTACGACCCCGACGCCCCATCGCGCTTCCTGCTCGAGGGGTTCTCGACGGCGGAGCTCGGCGTATGACACCGCGATGCGGCCGCGTAGACTTGCGGCCAGCGCTCCCGAAGGCGCGCCGGGTGGAGGCAGCGATGGCGAGTCGAAGGGACGGGACGGAACCGCAGGTCCAGCACGGCGCGGTCTACCTGCGGGCCGGGGAACGAACCGACATCGCGGACTTCGTGGCCTGGTTCAATGACTGGCGGACCTCGCGGACGCTGTCCCTGCGCGCGCCGGTCTCGACGGTCGCCGAGGAGCAGTGGTTCGAGCGGATGACCGCCGACCAGGGCAAGGGCGGCTACTTCTTCGTCATCGCCCGGCTCGAGGACGACGCCACGCTCGGAACCGCCGGCCTGTTCGAGCTCGACCTGTTCAACGGCTCGGCCGGCCTCGGCATCGGCATCGGCCGCCCGGAGGACCGCGGACATGGCTACGGCTCGGACGCGATCCGCGCCCTGCTCGCCTTCGGCTTCGGGCAGCTGCGGCTGGAGCGCATCTGGCTCGACGTCTACACGATGAACCCCGGCGCCCGCCGCCTCTACGAGCGGGTCGGCTTCATCCTCGAGGGCACGTTGCGCCACGCGGCCTTCCGCGAGGGTCGCTGGCTCGACCTGGACCGGATGGCGATCCTCGCGGACGAGTGGCGCGAGACCCAGGCCCAGGCAGCGCCGGCATGACACGCCTGCCGTCCCTTGGACCGCGTGGCGAGGGCTGGGTCCTGATCCAGTTCGTGCTGCTGGGGATCGTCGCCGTGGTGCCGTTCTTTGCCGGCGGGGCCTGGGATGCCACGCCGCGCGCCGTGACCACGGCGATCGGCGGCGTGCTCGGCCTCGGTGGCGCGGTCCTCGCCGCCCGTGGCGTGGTGGACCTCCGGGACGCTCTGACACCGCTCCCCCACCCGCGCGACGGGGCGTCGCTGGTGGACACCGGCTCCTACGGCCTCGTCCGGCACCCGATCTACGGCGGGCTCGTCATCGGCTGCGCGGGCTGGAGCCTGGTGACGGCATCGCCGCTCACGCTCATCCTGACGGTGGTGCTGCTGGTGTTCTTCCGGCTCAAGTCGGGACGCGAGGAGGCCTGGCTGCGCGAGCGCCATGCCGGGTACGAGGTGTACGCGGCTCGCACGAGGCGGATGCTGCCGTTCATCTACTGAAGCGCCGCCACTGGGCGCGCCAGGCCAGGTCCAGCCGGCCGCGGGCGGGGCCCCGGGCTCGACGCCACGGGTTGTCAGCCACCCGCGCTGGAGCCCCTGCTCGTCACGCGAGCGTACGGGAGCCCGGGACGGTCAGGCTGGTCGCGACATGACCCGCATCGCACGCTCTCGGGCTGAGACCGTGCACTCCTGCTCGTCGGAAGACCAGGCCGGCAACGGGAAGCGCCCGTTTGCCCACCGGGCGACCAGCGGTCACCAGAGCCGTCCGACACGCCCGTTTGCCCACCGGGCGACCAGCGGTCACCAGAGCCGCCCGAGGCCTCGCGCCGCGCGTGACCGGCTTCAGCCCCCCGACGCCTCGCGCCGCGCCAGCTCCTTGAGCAGCTTGTCCACCGCATCCATGAACGGCTGCGTGGACTCCTTGGGCAGCACGTCGCGGATGGAGTCCTTGGGCCCGAACGCCGAGCGCGCCCGCAGCGCGGTCTTGCGCAGGTCCGCGATGTCGTCGTCGCGCAGGCGGTCCGGCAGGGGTTCGAGGTACGCCGCCCAGCGCGTGGATCCCACGGCAAGCGCCGCGGCAATCATCCGGTCCGCCTCGCGGGCCGCCAGGAGCGCGGCCTCATCGATCGCCGGGCGCTCGTGGCGGGCAGGTCCCCGGTGAGCGCGGGCGCTCAATTCTCGAAGACGCCGGTCGGCGGCACGTCGGACGCCGCGGGCTTCACGAGCAGCAGGCTGAGGCGCTTGCGCTCCGACCCGTTGACCAGGATCCGGAACGAGTAGTCGCCGGGCGACGGGAAGACGAGGTTCCAGAGGTCGATGGAGAAGGTGAGGATCGTGTCCCGGGCATCCTCCTGGCCGCGGGCGACCAGGCTGCCGGTGGCGCCGGTGACCTCGTGGCCATCGGGGTCCAGGAGGACGATCCGCA
>JBAXFC010000602.1:0-2121 GCA_037140135.1 Chloroflexota bacterium | reverse complement strand
GTATCGCGCGGGGAGGGGGTGGGCCGCCACGTGCTCGGTCGTCGGCCGCTTGAGCGCCCGGCCAACTCAGCAGCGTGTTGGAATCGCCTGGCTGCAGCGTGGCTCAAGCCTCAAACGACGGAACCGGCAATGAGCCACGCTCGAGATGGGCCGATCCAGCACACGTGCGAGTTTCGCGGCGGGCAGCCGGGCGATCTCCCGACTGCGGGCGCCCCCGGCCTCTTGGTCGCCAGGAAGTTCACGGTCATGAGCGGGTGCATGTTCTCGTCTGCCCAGACCGGATCGTCGAGGATGTTCGAGCGGCGCTGGGAGCGGGGCGCGGAGCGTCGATGGGCCACGGGTTCGAGGGAGGCTGACTGATGTCCTCACTGCATGTGCCGGCCGGCACCAGGCTGGTCCGCTCGCGCGATCACTCGCCGCAGACGATCGATGACCGCTGGTTCCTCGGCGGCCGGCCGCGCCGGTCACGCCTCTCACGGGGCGCTGTTCAGCGGTGCATGATTCTCGGCCCCGTCGTGCATGCCATCACGCCGAACGAGCGGATCGTCGAGGAGCCACGCGGCAGCGCTGTCGATTCCATGCGCACGCGAATGGGAGGGCAGCGCCGCCGGCGGGCTATCCGCCCGGGGGCGGTCGGGTGCGCACATGTCGAAAGACCGATGCTGCACCTGCTCCGCCGCCAATTGCCCCCGCTCGCGATCGTCGCCATGGTCGCCGCGTGCTCGCCTGCCCCGGCGCGGCTCGTCACCACGCTCGGCATCGGGAGCTCGAGGATCACCGCGACCGTCACTGATGCAACGGGATGGATCTCGACTCTGATCGCGGTCCGAAGTGCCAGTCCGACGTTGGGAAGGTGAGGGTCCTGGCGATCGTGTTCTCGCACGCCGTCGCGGCCGATGCGGTCCATGTCTCGGAGCGCCCGGCGATCGTGCCCCCATCCTGAGGAGGTCAGTGGCCGCGTGGCCCGCCGGGCAACTCGCCTCTGTGTCAATTCCGGGAGGCTGCCGCGTGGCATTGCCACCGAATCGACGGAATCGATGGAATGCCACGCTCCAATGGGGCCATCCAACACGTGGCCGAGTTGCGGCGGGCCGGCGGGCCAACGGCCGAGTTGCGGCGGGCCGCCCGCAGAGTGACGTGGAGCCCCCTACCGCGCCGCCGCGACCTCCTCGGCCCAAGCGGCGACAACCTCGCCCAGTGCCGCGAGCGGGATCGCGCCGCTGCCCAGGACGGCGTCGTGGAAGCCGCGGATGTCGAACGCGGGACCCAGCCGCTCGCGCGCCGCACGCCGCAGGCGCAGGATCTCGAGCTGCCCCGCCTTGTACGCGAGCGCCTGCCCCGGCATCGCGAGGTAGCGGTCCACCTCGTTGACGATGTTGTTCAGCGCGAGCACGGAATGCTCGAGCATGAAGTCGATCGCCTGCCGGCGCGTCCAGCCGAGGGCGTGCATGCCGGTGTCCACGACCAGCCGTGACGCCCGCCAGGCGTCGAACGAGAGCACGCCGATCCGGTCGAGATCGCCCGAGTAGAGGCCCATCTCGTCGGAGAGGCGCTCCGTGTAGAGGCCCCAGCCCTCGAAGAATGCGGTGGGCCCGAGGTGCCGCCGGAACTCCGCGGTCATGGGCAACTCCTGCGCGATGGCGATCTGGAGGTGGTGGCCCGGGATCGACTCGTGGTAGGCGAGCGCCTCGGCCTCGTAGCGCGGGCGGGTCTCGGGGTGCGAGGTGTTGATGTAGTACTGGCCGGGCCGCGAGCCGTCGGGCGCGGGGTTCCGGTAGTAGGCGATGGTGGTGTGCTCCTCCTCGTGCGGGCCGATCACGACGACCTCGCACGGGGCCTGCGGAAGTCGGCCGAACCAGGCCGGGATCGCCTCGGCGGCACGGGTGAGGCTCGATGCGGCCTTGGCGCGGACCTCCTCGCGCGAGGAGAAGTGCAGGGCGGGATCGGCGCGGAGCGCGACGAGGGCCTCGGGGAGGGAGCGGGCGCCGATGGTCCGGGCGGTGAGGTCGCGGAGCTCGGCGTCGATGCGGTCGATCTCGGCGAGGCCGGTCTGGTGCAGCTCGTCCGGCGTCAGATCAAGGGACGTGTGGACGCGGATGAGCTCGCGGTACCCGTCGAGGC